>JAYVRP010000761.1:0-4554 GCA_043776215.1 Rhodoferax sp.
GCCACCTGCATGGCGGTGGCCGCCGTCTTCCTGGCGCTGTGCGGCACCGGGATTTTCGGTGGTACGGCCACCATGGTCGTGCTGGCTGCCACCGGTTTCGCGATTGGTATTGGGGGCCCGTCGCGCGACATGATGATCAAGAAGGCAACACCCAAGGGGGCCACCGGCCGGGTCTACGGTCTGGTCTACTCCGGCCTGGATGTGGGTTTTGCCATCTCGCCGGTGTTGTTCGGCGCGTTGATGGACCGTGGCTTGTACGGCGCGACTTTTTTTGGCGCGGCCTTGGTCCTGTTGCTGAGTGTTGGCGCGGCATTGGGCGTTGGCAGCAGGACACCACAATGAGCCCACGTATTGGCGGACACCTTCTCGTGGAATGCCTGGTGGCCCAGGGCGTGACGCATGCCTTTGGCGTGCCTGGTGAAAGTTACCTGGCGGTGCTCGACGGCTTCCACTTGCAGGCCGACAGTATCCGGTTCGTGATCAACCGGCAGGAGGGCGGGGCAGCCTTCATGGCCGATGCGCACGCACGGCTCACGGGTCGCCCAGGAGTGTGTTTCGTGACCCGCGGTCCGGGGGCGACGAATGCCTCCATCGGCATCCACACGGCATTCCAGGATTCCACGCCCCTGGTGCTTTTCGTCGGCGACGTGGCCAGTGACACGCGTGACCGCGAGGCCTTCCAGGAAGTCGATTACGCCAGCTTCTTCGGCCCCAGCACCAAGGGCATGGCCAAACGCGTGGAGCGCATCGATGACGTGGCGCGTGTCCCCGAGTACGTGGCGCGTGCTTTTGCGACGGCCATGAACGGGCGCCCCGGGCCGGTGGTGCTGGTGCTGCCGGAAGACATGCTGACCGCGCCCGTGGTGCCGCACGCGGTGACGGGTGTTATGCCCCAGGCTCAGGCCCGCGTGGATGCGGTGCAGGCCTGGAGTGACCCCGGGTCGCTGCGCGAACTGAGGGCCCTGTTGCTGCAGTCCGAACGCCCGATGGTGATTGCCGGTGGCGGCGGCTGGACGGTGCAGGCGGCCCAGGCGCTGCAGCGTTTTGCCGAAAACTGGAAACTGCCGGTGGGCAATGCGTTCCGGTTCCAGGACACCTTTGACAACCACCATCCCCTGTACGCCGGAGATGTCGGTATTGGCATCAACCCCCGGCTGGCGCAGCGCATCCGAGACAGCGACCTGATTCTGGCCATTGGTCCGCGCCTGGGTGAAATGACAACGGGCGGGTACACCCTGCTGCAGGTGCCGCGGCCGAAGCAGAAGCTGGTGCACATCCACGCCAGCGCCGAAGAGCTCAACCGGGTCTACCAGGCCGACATCGCGATCAACGCCACCATGAATGCCGCCGCACGTTCGCTGGAAGTGTTGACCGCGCCACCGGTGCTGCCGTGGGAGGCCTGGTCGCAGGCGTGCAACACCGACTACCTGGCGAACATGGAGCCGCAGACCTTGCCGGGCACCATCGACATGCCGGCCATCGTGGCGTCGTTGCAAAAGCACTTGCCGCACGACACCGTGCTGACCAACGGCGCCGGCAATTTTGCCAGCTGGATGCATCGCTTTTTCAAGCACCATGGGTTGGCCAAGGGCCACAAGACGCAACTTGCACCTACCAGCGGCACCATGGGGTATGGGGTACCCGCCGGTATTGCCGCCGCCATCACCACTGGGCGACTCGCGTTCACCATCGCCGGTGACGGCGACTTTCTCATGAACGCTCAGGAGCTGGCCACCGCCGCGCAATACGGGGCCAAGAGCATCATCGTGTTGCTCAACAACGGCATGTTCGGCACCATCCGGATGCACCAGGAGCGCGAGTATCCGCAGCATGTGGCCGGCACGTCCCTGCGCAACCCGGACTTCGTGGCGCTGGCACGGGCCTACGGATACGCCGGCGTAAAGATCAGCCGCACCGACGAGTTCGAGCCCGAGTTGCTGGCTGCGCTGGCGCGCGCCGAGGGCACCCTGATCGAGGTGACGCTGGACCCGGAGGTGATCACCACGCGGGGCACGCTGTCGGCCATTACCCAATCGGCTTTGAAAGCCCGGTCGGCGAATTCGTGATGCGCGGCGCTCCGTGGCTGCGCACCACCTGATCAGCGAATGAAGCGGCCCAGCCAGGACAGGTCGCAGCAGTCCGAAAAGAAGTCGCCCATCAGCCACACCAGCACGCCGCAGAAGATGAGTGCGGCAAAACAGGCGACCACCAGGCGCCCGAAGCGTGGCGTGATGGGTGCCTCGGCTGCGTGTTCCCGGCCCTCACGCATGGCGGCCGCTTCGCGCGTGTGGTTTCATGACAGCAGCCGGATCAACGCGTCGGGGTGAAAGGCCCAGCCCAACAGACCCGAGAGCCCCATCACCACACCAAAAAAAATCGGCACCAGCGCCAGGCCGTAAAGCCACCAGAATTGCGTCAAGGCAGTCACAGCGAGCAGCGATATGGCGATCGCCAGCGAGGCGTCTGACAGGTCGAACTGGTCGTCCCGGAAGTTGGCGGCATCGTAGTCGCGCTGGTCCTGTTCGGCCTGGGTCTTCAATTCTTCCTTCTTCCTCGCCTGGTCGGCTGCGACCAGCTCGTACTGCTGGATGGCCTTGTCGTAGTTCTCCTTTTCTGAACCGATTTTTCCCTGTGCCGTGAGCCTCAACTGCACCACGGTGGACTTGGCCACTTCCTCACGGATATTGCGCGCCTGGTAGAAGTTCCAGTGGTCAAGCTTGTTGGCTTGCGCCTGCTGCATGATCTGCACGATGTTGTCGTCCCGGACCTTGCAGACCCCCATGAAGGTGGCCAGGAGTGCCACCGAGATCGCGACCAGTTGGTTCAGCCGCCTGCCACGCGCGGTCGTCGGCGGGTCGGCATCGATCGATTCGACGGATTCGAGAGGGTCCAGAGCCATGGTGTGGTGGAATCACAAAGTGGGTTGCACGGGCGTGTTCATAACGATGATACGCCGCAGGTTGGCGCAGGCGGACAATATGCCGATGAGAGTTGTTGTCGTACTCGCGTTGTCATGCTGTGTAGCACTTGTTGCCGGCGCGCAGCAGCCTGCCGTGGAAATTCACGACCGTCTGGCACTGCAGCCCGGCGTGGCCTCGCGCGTGGCCTTGACACTGGATGCCTGCACTGGCAAATGCGACGACGATCTGATCCAGTTCCTGATTCGCAACCGCGTGCCTGCCACCATTTTTGCCACGAAAAGATGGCTCGACAAGAATGCCTATGGCGTTTCCGTTATCAAGGCCCACCTGGAGCTGTTCGACGTCGAGGACCATGGCGAAAACCACGTGCCCGCGGTTGTCGGCGCGGGCCGGACGGTCTACGGCATTCCCGGTTCGCCCGACATCGTCCATCTTCGGCGCGAGGTCGTGGAGGGCGCACGCGCGGTGCAGGCGATCACCGGCGTTGCGCCGCACTGGTACCGCGGTGCGACTGCGGAGTACGACCAGCAAGCGATTGACGAAATCAGGCGGCTGGGTTTTGGCATTGCCGGCTTCTCGGTCAATGCCGACGCCGGGGCCACGCTCGCGAAAAAAGCCATCGAGGAGCGCCTGCGGCACGTGCGCTCCGGCGATGTCATCATTGCGCACATGAACAAACCGGTGTCGGACTCGGCCGAGGGCCTGTCCGCCGGCTTGCTGCAGTTGTTGCGCAGCGGCTTCGTGTTCGTTCGGCTCGATCAGGCGGAGCTGCAGGAGATTCCCGCGCGCCCCTCGCGCTGACGAGGCACTCAGAGCTGGAACGCCAGCCACCGCACAATGCCCTCGACGAACTGGCGCGCCAGGCCCGGCGGGTTTGCCTGGTAGCGCCGGCCTGTGCTTCGCAAGGCACTCACCCAATGGCTGAAGCGTGCGACGTCGGTGGGGGCGTAGAACGCGATCATCAGCTCGTAGTTAAGGAACAGGCTGCGTTCGTCCAGATTGGCCGAGCCCGCGAGCGCCAGCTCGTCGATCAGGATGGCCTTGGCATGCACCATGCCCGGCACCAGCCACACCCGGCCGCCGGCGTCGCTGATGTCGCGCAGCGCAGAGTAGCGCGCTACGTCGGCCAGGCGGTGGTTCGACTGTGCCGGCAGGATCAGGTCCACAGCGATGCCACGCCGGGCCGCCAGCGTCAAGGCCAGCATCAGCATGGCATCCGGAACAAAGTAGGGCGTGACCGCCATGATCCGGGTACGTGCCGTGAAGCAGCTGGATATCAGCAGGGCGTACAACGTATCGTCCGCCTGGTCCGGCCCGCTCGGGATCAGTTGGGCGCCCTGCGTGCCCGCGAAGTCGGCAGCCACGTCGCCTTGTGTTGCGGCGGGCACCGTGTTGTGGGTCGCGAAGGCCCAGTCGGCGTTGAATTGTTGCTGGGTCTGGCGCGCCAGGTCTCCGGCAAAGTCGAAACTCAGATCAATCCACGCGGGGACCGGATGCCGGCCACCGGGATCGCCATTGAAATATTCGCTGGCCAGATTACGCCCACCGGTCCAGGTGCGCTGGCCGTCCGCCACCACCAGCTTGCGGTGGTTGCGCAGATTGGTGCGGCCCGGCAGGGCGGAGCGAAACGGCG
>JAYVRP010000762.1:0-4546 GCA_043776215.1 Rhodoferax sp.
ATCGACCGCAAGGCGCTGGCCGAAGTGGCGATGGAAGGCATGGGCAAACCCGTCAACCAGATGGTCACACCATCGATCTTCGGCTTCAACAAGGCACTGGGCGAACGCAAGTACGATCCGGCCGCGGCGCGTAAGTTGCTGGCGGAAGCGGGTTACCCGAACGGCTTCAAGCTGCAGTTCTCGTTCACGCAGGACCGTCTGCCGGGCGACCGCCAGGTGGGCACGTCGATTGCCCAGATGCTGGCGGCGATCGGCATCGACGCACAGGCCAATGCCCAGCCGGCCGCGGTGTTCTTCCCGGCGCGCACGCGGGGCGACTACTCGATGTCGATGTCCGGCTGGGGCACGCTGACCGGCGAGGCGCATTACACCCTGTCGTCGCTGGCGCACTCCAACGACAAGGAGCGCAAGATGGGCGCCTTCAACGTGCTGGGCTACAAGAACCCGGTGATGGACAAGCTGCTGCAGGACGCAGCCGTCGAAATGGACGTGGCCAAGCGCCGCAAGTTCCTCGAAGACGCGAACGCCCTGGTGGAAAAAGACCGCCAGCGCCTGCCCATCGTGGCCGTGAGCTCGGCCTGGGCCATGCAGAAGGACAAAGTCACCATCAAGGCGCGTGTCGACGAAGACACGCTGGCGATGAACATCAAGCCCAAGTAAGCAGACATGTCCGGGATTGCCCTGGGGCTGCATGGGGGCTGCGGCACGCTGGAGCGCGGCCTTCAAAGCGAAGCGGATTGGGCTGAAAGCCGCGAGCACCTGGCGCAGGCGCTTCGTACCGGCTGGAAGATTCTGCGGGCGGGGGGCTCCGCGCTCGACGCCGTGCAGGCCACGGTGGTCGTCATGGAAGACAGCCCGCATTTCAATGCCGGCCACGGCGCGGCCTTGACCGCGCGCGCCGAGCATGAGCTCGATGCCTCTATCATGGATGGCGCCAGCCTGGCCGCCGGCGCGGTCTGCATGGTGCGCCGGGTGCGCAACCCGGTGTGTGCGGCGCGCGCCGTGCTTGATGGCGGCAGCGCCGTGCTGCTGGCAGGAGAGGCGGCCGATGCGTTTGCCGCCGGTGCGGGGCTGGCCGTGGTGGACCCTTCGTATTTCACTACGCAGCGCCGAGTGGACGCGTTGCGCCTGCTGCAGCAACGCGCGCAAACCGGCGCGTTTGTGCCAGCCACGGAGGCCGAGAAACACGGAACGGTCGGGGCCGTGGCGCGTGATGCCCGCGGGCACCTGGCGGCGGCCACATCCACGGGCGGCTTCAACAACAAGCCACCCGGCCGCGTGGGCGACAGCCCGATCATCGGCGCCGGAACCTATGCACGCGACGGCGTCTGCGCCGTTTCCTGCACCGGGCAGGGCGAGATCTTCATCCGGCGCGTCGCCGCCTACGATCTCGCTGCGCGCATGGTGTATGGCGGTCAAAAGCTGGAGGATGCTGCGAACGTGCTCGTCTTCGAGACCCTTGCCAGCCACCACATCGGTGCCGGCATGGTCACCCTGGGCGCCACCGGCAACCCGTTTGCCCCGTACAACACGCTGGGCATGTACCGTGGCTGGGTCACCACCGATGGTGAGCTGACCGTGGCGACACACCACGAACTGCATCCGATGGGGGCTGCCTGATGTCCGGGCGCGAACCGATCCTGATTTGGGGCGCCGGCGCCATTGGCGGCGTGCTCGGTGCGTATTGGGCACGGGCCGGCGTACCGGTGTTGATGGTGGACATCGTGGCTGAACATGCGAGCGCCTGCAGCAGCACGGGTTTGAATGTCAGCGGACCGGTCGAGCAATTCCGGCAGGTTGTGCCGTGTGTCACGCCACAGGAACTGCTGGGCACTTTCGGGGTCATCGTGCTGGCCGTGAAGGCCCAGGCCACGGAAGCGGCCATGGCGATGGTGCTGCCGCATCTGGCACCTGACGGTTTTGTTCTTTCCGCGCAAAACGGCCTCAACGAGCTGGCGATTGCCCGCGCAGCCGGGGCGCAGCGCACGATGGGTTGCTTTGTCAACTTCGGTGCCGATTGGCTCGGCCCCGGCGAGATCCTGTTCGGCAATCGCGGCGCGGTCGTGGTCGGCGAAATCGACGGCAGCGTGCGCGAGCGCACCCGCCAGATGCACCGCGACCTGGCGATTTTCGAGCCCGGCGCAGTACTTACCGACAATATCTGGGGCTACCTGTGGGGCAAACTGGCGTACGGCGCGATGCTCTTCGCCACCGCGCTGACCACCGACTCCATGACGGTGAATTTCGAGGACCCTCAGCGCTTTGTGGTGTTCGACCGGCTCGCGCGCGAAGTGATGGCGGTGGCCGGCGCGCGTGGTGTCGTGCCGGTCGGGTTCAACGGTTTCGATCCAGCCTGTTTCGCGCCGGGGGCCTCCGATGCCGGGGCACGCGCGTCGATTGCCGCGCTGGCCGAATTCAACCGGCACACGGCCAAGACACACACCGGCATCTACCGCGACCTGGCAGTGCGCAGACGCAAGACCGAGGTCGATCCGCAGATCGGCGTGATTGCTGAACTCGGGCGCGAGGCTGGCATACCGACACCGGCCATCCGTTGCCTGGTGGCGCTGATTCATGCCATCGAGGATGGGCGCAAACCCATGGCTTTCGCAACTTTCTCCGAATTGATCGCAGTCTGCCAGGGCGCACCTGCCCGCGCGGTCTGATCGGTTCGCCATGCACATCGACTTTGCTGGCCAGACGGCCATCGTGACGGGTGCGGCGCACGGATTCGGCCGCGCGATCTGCCAGACCCTGGCAACCCATGGCGCCCGCGTATGGGCCGTGGACATCGTTGCGCAGGAGCTCGCCGAAACCGCGAAGTTGTGCAAGGACGCAGGTGGGTCGTGCGAAGCCCGGGTGGTGGACATCACGCAGCCTCAGGCGGTCCGGTCACTGGTGGACGAGATTGGCGCCGCCGGCCCCCCGGTCAGCGTCCTCGTGAACAACGCAGGCGGTGTGCTCGGGCAGGTAGGCCAGCCACTGGAGACGGTGACGCCGGAGCAATGGAACGCGATCTTCGCGGTCAACGTGAGTGGTGCGTTCTACCTGTGCCAGGCGGTGGCCCCCGGTATGAAGGCCGCGCGCTCGGGGCGCATCATCAATATTTCCAGCGGTGCCGGGTTGACGATCAGCCTCACCGGCATCCAGGCCTATGCCGCGTCCAAGGCGGCACTCGTGAGCCTGACGCGACAACTCGGGCACGAACTTGGCGAATGGGGCATCACTGTCAATTGCATTGCACCGGGATTCGTGCGCTCCAACCCGAACACCGAGCGCCAGTGGCAGGCCATGGGCGAAGCTGGCCAGCAGGCGCTATTGAAGAACATCGCCCTCAAGCGCCTCGGCTCGCCGCAGGACATCGCCCATGGTGTGCTGTTTTTTGCGTCGGAACACGCCGGCTGGATCAGCGGGCAGACGATTTCGATCGACGGGGGGAAGTAGGATCAGCCCCGGCCGCTGCCCGGCCTAATGCGTCACCGTGTCACGACCCAGTGCCACGTTGGATAACAAGGCGGTCAGTTCTGCCTGCCGCGAGCAGCCGGTCTTTTCGAGTACCTGCTGCAGTTGCACCCGCACGGTGTTGCGGCTGACGCCGCCCACTTCGGCAATCGCATCAAGCGACTCCCCCTTGGCCAAGCCCCGCGCCACCCGCGCCTCGGACGGCGTGAGGTCGAACAGTGAACGCAACAGCTCGACCGGCGGTGATTTGCGGGTCGTCACAGGCGTCAGCACCAGCAACGCATAGGCTCGCCCGAACACGTCGTGCGCCGAACGCCGCACCGGAACGACGTGCCCCACCATCGCCGCGTTCCCGTCCCGGCCGCGCACGGGGAATGATCGGATCGTGGCATCGGCGGGCGCGCCCAGTGCGGCCCACAACAGTGCATTGGCATCCTTGTCCGCCAGCGCAATACGGTCTTGCGCACGCCAGTGCACACAGCCCGTCTGCTCACTCATCAGCTCGTTGGCCTCGACCACCACGCCACTCTCGTCCATGACCAGTGCCGGCAGCCCCAGCACGGCGAGCGTATCGTTGGCGCCCTTGGCAGCGCGCAGCCCGATGCGCGCTGCAATCAGCGCGGCGCGGGCAAGGTGGGGCCGCAGGTCATTGAGTTCCTGCACCGCCTCACTCTCGACCGGCCCACGCGCGAACGCGCGCTCGACACTGAAGACGATGTTGTCGCCGGTGGGCATCTGCAGCCCGGTGCCGGCCGACCAGCCAAGCCCGCGCGGGCGGAAGAAGTCGCGGTAGATCGGGTTCTCGTCGATCTGGTCCTGGGTCCAGAAGTCGTGCTCCACGAAAAACCCCGGTTGGTTCTGGTTGAACATGCAGACCCGGCGCGAGCAGCGGGCGAACCAGCCATCCGCCACGTACGACTGGAAGACATCGTTCAGGCAGGGCGAAGATGTCCACTGCAGCACTCGGTCGCGTGCCGCGAACAGCAAGCCACCTTCCCCGCCGGCGAGTGCTGCCACCTCGTTGAGGACGTTCGGCCACAACTCCGGCACGAAGGAGCACTCGTAAATCCGGTCGATCAAGTCT
>JAYVRP010000763.1:0-4524 GCA_043776215.1 Rhodoferax sp.
AACGCTTGCGCAGGTGAGAATGTTCCCGGCTCGAGATCGTGCCGCCGTTCCCAGTAGCGCCGAGCGATATTGCCCGCCAGCGTCTTGGCCAACGGGAGATCGTTGTCGGTGATCACAAGCGCGCCGCTCCCCATGTTCTCGCAGTCCATGTAAGGGTGGACCAGGAACAGGCTCGTCGACAGCACGCCAGCCTGTTGCTCGAGCGATTTGGTGGTGCGCATCAACTCGGCAAACGGATCATCGTCGTTGGTGGAGCCGTTGATCGCACTTGTGATCACAGGCACCTTGCCCATCGCCATGGTCGGCCTGCACTTGCCCGCGAGCATGCCCTGCAGGAGCCGCGCCGCCCGCTGGCCGGTGCTGTATTGATCGAGGTGCGGATAGGTCTCCCACGCCAGCAGCGCATCGGCGTGGCGCACCATCTCGGCCGTGACATGCGCATGCAGGTCGAGCGTGGCCACCACCGGCACGTCGGGCCCGACAAGATGGCGGGCGGCGTGGAGCATGTCCCCTTCCGGGTCGTCGAGTCCAACCACCAGCGCTGAACCGTGCAGCGGCAACATCACGCCATCGACCGGCAGTGCTCTCTCCAGGCGTCCGAGCCATTCACCGCGCAGCTGCCGATAACAGTCGCTTGTGATCGGCCCCCCCGAGAGGGCCGACGCAAAGATCAACGGAACCGGCTGCGCACCCGCTTGGCGCAGGCCGTCGAGCATGCCGCCGACAACACTCTTGGTCAGCCGCAAGACTTCGTCGTCGCGAACCAACTCGCACGCTTGGTAGATCGACATATCGATCGGCAAGCCGCCGAGATGGTTGCACTCGGTGAGGATTCCGCCGATCGCAATGCGAGGTTTGGCAGGCAAGATTTGTCCTTCGATATGATGGCAGTTCGACTTGGAGCCTGGACCACAGGCCTGACGATGAAGATTATCGGCCTCACGGCACGCGACATTCGATTTCCTACGTCCCGAAACCTTGACGGTTCGGACGCGATGAACCCGGACCCGGACTATTCCGCGGCGTATGTGACGCTGCGCACGGATCTGCCAGGATTGGAAGGCAATGGCCTGACCTTCACGATCGGTCGCGGCAACGAGTTGTGCGTCGCGGCCATCCAGTCGCTGGCCCCGCTGCTGGTCGGCAAATCGCTCGAATCGTTCACTGCAAACATGGGTGCCTTCTGGCGCCACATCACGGGCGACAGCCAGCTGCGCTGGGTCGGTCCCGAAAAAGGTGTGATCCACCTGGCGACGGCCGCCGTCGTCAACGCGGTGTGGGATTTGTACGCCAAGGTCGCAGGCAAACCCCTGTGGCAGTTGCTGTGCGACATGACGCCGGAACAACTCGTGTCGTGTATCGATTTTCGCTACATCACCGATGCGATGACGCCGGACGAAGCCACCGACATCCTGCGCCAGAATGACGCGTCGCGTGCCGCTCGTGTCGACCAAATGCGCCGCGATGGTTATCCGTCCTACACCACCTCGGCCGGCTGGCTCGGGTATTCGGACGCCAAGCTGCGCTCGCAATGCCGCGATCTGATGTCGCGCGGCTGGTCGCATTTCAAGATCAAGGTGGGCCGCGACCTGAACGACGACATCCGGCGCTGCCGGATCATTCGCGAAGAAATCGGCTGGGAGCGCCGCTTGATGATGGATGCCAACCAGGTCTGGGACGTTGGCCAGACGATCGAGCACATGCGCTCACTGGCGCAATTCAAGCCGTGGTTCATCGAGGAGCCTACGTCGCCCGACGATGTGCTGGGCCATGCCACGATCGCCAGAGCCATCGCCCCGATCAAGGTGGCCACCGGCGAGGTGTGCCACAACCGCGTCATGTTCAAGCAGTTCATGCAGTCGGGCGCTCTGCAGGTCTGCCAGATCGACAGCTGCCGGTTGGGCGGTGTGAACGAAGTGCTGGCGGTGTTGCTGATGGCGCGAAAGTTCGGCATCCCGGTTTGTCCGCACGCAGGCGGGGTCGGGCTTTGCGAGTACGTGCAGCACCTGGCGATCTTCGACTATGTATGCGTCAGCGCGAGCCTGGAAGACCGCATCGCCGAGTACTCTGACCATCTTCACGAGCATTTCGTCGATCCACTTGTCATGCAGGGCGGTCGCTACATGCCACCCACCGCGCCGGGCTACAGCGCCACCATGAAGCCGGAATCATTGGCTATTTTCGAGTTCCCGCACGGTTCGGAATGGGTGGCGCCGGGGGCGGCAGCGCGCACTTGAACACAAGCAGGAGAAATCGACATGAAGATCACCGGCGTTCGCACGCAGCCCTATAGCTTTGAACTCACTCGTCCTATCGGCGACGCCAACTTGCCACAGGGCGGATCCATCTCGCGCAGCCTCGCCGTCTTTATCGAGACCGATGACGGTGTGACCGGCATCAGCCCGGGCGCCCTGGCCGCCCAACCCCACATTCACGACCTGGTGAACAGTCTGCTGGTCGGCCACGACCCGCGCGGTGTACGGGGCCTATGGCAGAAGATGGTGGATGCCGTGTTCAAGGGCAGCAATCGCGGCCTCCTGAACGATGCGATTGCCGCAATCGATGTAGCGCTGTGGGACCTGAAGGCCAAGGCCAATGGGGAACCGCTCTGGAAAACGCTGGGGGCCAGCAGCAACACCGTGCGGGCCTACGCCAGCGGCATTGATTCGAATTTGAGCGACGACGAACTGCGTCAGTTCTACACCCGCATGGCGGGGCTGGGCGTGTGCGCCGGCAAGCTCAAGGTCGGCCTGGACATGGAAGCCGACCTGCGTCGGCTTGGCATAGTGCGGGACGCGTTGGCAACCAGCGGCAAGCGGCCTTTGCTGATGATCGACTCGAATGAATACTGGTCGCCCAAACAAGCGATCCGGCACATCTTGGAGTTCGAGCGAAGTTTCGAGCTGGTCTGGGCCGAGGAACCGGCCCGGCGTTGGGATTTTCGCGGGCTGCGCAAGGTTTCGCAAAGCGTGAATGCCGCCGTCGCGACCGGCGAGAACCTCGATGACATCAGTGAATTCATGCCGCTGATTCACCATGAAGCGGTGGATATCGTGCAGTTCAACCATGGCTGCTGTGGCATCACCGGTGCGCTGATGGTGGGCGACATGGCCCATGGCTTCGACTTGCCGGTGGCGATGATGAACTGCCCCGGCAACTTCATGGCCCATGTTGCCGCCGTGCTGCCCAATCACATGATGATGGAAGTGGTGGATGCCGGAATGGACGCGGCCATGAATCACCACAACCGCGTCAAGGATGGCTGGATCGTGCTGACCGACCGGCCGGGGCTGGGCATCGAATTTGACGAAGCGGAGTTGCAGGCGTTGTCGCGCTATCAGAGTGCACCGGGCGCGCGCAGCCTGGGTTGGGGGCGCCGGCGCGGCGCAGGTCTGGTCGAGGTGGGGCCTGGCGAGGCGGCGATCCTCACACACATGAATTCGGACATTCCATCGGCCTGAAGAGTGACAAGGGTTGCGCGAGGGCGACAGCGACCTGCAGGTGTGGCTCGACGGACGGGCTTGCCTGCGGGTGAACGGCCGCCTGGGTTATGCCGATGCCGGCCGCCGCGACAAGGAAGGCCGGCCGTTCATCGACACGCAACCGCGCTTCGACATCTACCGTGACGCACTGCCCAGCACGGTGCAGGCGGTCGAGTTCGCCAACCTCGTGTTCTGGCACGCCGACCCGGCCGGCCAATTGGCCTGGGCCCTGCTGGCGCCAACCGTTTGCGTCGCCGTCGAGCGCCACCACTGACCGCAACACCTTCGCCTGCCACCGACAACAGGGAAGCACTGAATATGTTCCCGCCGCACGCACGTTCCGTCTGCGCTGCACGTGGAGCACCGCGTGATCACGCGCCACCTGCTGGATCAGGCATGCTTCAAGGCCTTTGAGGCCGACAGCGGCGCGGTCACGCTGATCCAGTGCTTGGGGTCAGGCGTGATGCCACTCGACGCTGTGCGCGACCAGGAACTGTGTGCCAACCAGCAGGGCTTCAGCCTGCACGCAGCGGTGCGCTGCGATGCCGACGAGCGCCAGCGACTGAAGCAGCTTTGCCGGACCATTACGCGCCCTGCACTGGCCAACGAACGGGTACAGATCAACAGCGCCGGGCAGGTGGTGCTCCAACTCAAGACCGCCTGGCGTGACGGCACCACCCACATCGTGATGAGCCCGCTGGAGTTCATGCAGGGGCTGGCGCTGGACGCGTTGGGCCAGGTGCAGTTCAAGGGCAAGGGGCCCCGGTGCCGGTATTCGCGGTGAAGGAGCGGGCGCAATAAGTACCGCTTGCCTTACTAGGTAAGCCATCCTACACTTGGCGCCACCATTCCAGGGAAATACCATGTCGATATTGCTTGTGTCTTCGAAAGGGCAAATCGTGCTTCCCGCGTTGCTGCGGCGCCGGCATGCGCTGGGCGCGGGTTCCAGGCTCGAAGTACTCGAAGAGACGGATGGTTTGAAGCTTCGCGTGGTTCGGTCCATTCCAAAGGTCGACGTCGCCCAATTGGCTGGCATGGTGCG
>JAYVRP010000764.1:0-4523 GCA_043776215.1 Rhodoferax sp.
AGGAGATGTTTTCTGTAGTCGACACCGACCACGTGGGCCGGGCTCGTCCAACCGCCGGATCAGATCGCGGCAAGCGCGATCTATCCTTTTTCGTTAGGCGTCTTTTAGGAGAAGCGCGGCACTTGGCTTGCCTGTACAATAACACGTACTTGTTGGAGAACTGACAATGGATGCTATTACATACTCTTCAGCCCGAGCAAACTTGGCTCGCACGATGGACCGCGTGTGCAACGACCACGAGGCTTTGATCATTACACGCAATGGCGAACAGGCTGTTGTGATGCTCTCGCTCGAAGACTTTCAAGCGCTTGAAGAAACCGCATACTTGTTGCGCAACCCTTCTAACGCCAAGCGCTTGCTCTCGGCTGCGGCACAGCTGACTGCAGGTAAGGGCGTAGAAAGAAAGCTGGCGAAGTGAAGCTGATCTTTGCTGACGAAGCCTGGGAAGACTACCTGTACTGGCAGAAACAAGACAAGAAGATGGTTGAACGGATCAACAAGCTGATCAGTGAAGTGAAGCGAGAGCCATTTGCTGGGGTTGGGAAGCCTGAGCCGCTCAAGCACGCCTTGGCAGGTTTTTGGTCTCGGCGCATAAATGACGAACACCGCATGGTCTACAAGATCGAAAGCGGTGCACTGCTGCTTGCTCAACTTCGATATCACTACTGAGACGCCTAACTCAATATGTAGACGTCAGGTCTGTCGCCCTAACATCCCCCGAGTCTCCCTAACATCGACAGCCTGACTCGCCGCAAACCCGCTTGCAATCTGGGTTTCAGCCGATATACTGGATAAATGAACAGTCATAACAGTTCCAGAAAAACCAGCACGCCGGTTCTGAAGTCAACCCGACTGCTGGACCAGTTGCGTGAGCAAATCCGTTACTTGCACTATAGCCTTCGCACTGAAGAAGCGTACGTTTATTGGGTCAAGAAGTTCATCCGTTTTCACCAGATGCGGCATCCGCGCGACATGGGGCAGCGCGAGGTCGAATCGTTCTTGACCATGATGGCGGTGGAGCGCAAGGTGTCTACGTCCACGCACCGCTAGGCTCTGAGCGCTTTGCTTTTCTTGTACCAAAAAGTTCTTGGGGTCACGATGCCGTGGATGGGCGAGCTGGTCCAACCGGTGCCAAAGAAGCGCATTCCTGTGGTGCTGACGCAGGCCGGAGTGCAGGCGGTGCTCAGCAACTTGGAGGGCACACACAAGTTGCTGGCGTCGCTTCTTTATGGGTGCGGCATGCGTCTGATGGAGGGGCTGCGCCTGCGTGTCAAGGACGTTGACTTTGACCGCAAGGTCATCATCGTGCGTGATGGCAAAGGCGGCAAAGACCGGGTGGTGATGTTGCCGCAAAGCATCGTGCCGGCGACCAGCGGTCGGTAGCCAGGCGCAAAATGCCGTGATGCACAACCTGGCGCGGTCGATGCTGATGTTCGCAATGCTGGTCACGCAAGCGACGCTGGCGCTCGCCTGCGCGATTTGTGCCCCGGCCGAGGGCCAGAACACACTCCTGTACCAGCTTCATGCCGCAGACGCAGTGGTGCTGGCGGTGGCACAAGCACCAGGGGCAAGCTACCAGGTGATCGAGCTTGTCAAGGGGCTGCGGCCGGCCGGCCCGCTGCAGGTCGTGGCGCGCCCGCCCACTGAGGTGGCAGCGCGCGCTGGCTCACCGGTGGTGCTGCTGTATAGCGCAGCCGCCCAAAGCTGGCGCAGCGTGGGAGCGCTGGGGCGGCAACGGCTTGCCTGGCTCAAGCGCTTCAGCAGGTTTCTGCCGGTGTCGGTGACCGCCGAGTCGGACTGGTCGACCCGCCTGGCCTTTTTCGTGGCCGACCTGGAGGATCCCGAACCTCTGGTGGCCCAGGCAGCGTACGACGAGATGGCGGTGGCGCCTTACGCGGCCATGCGTGCGTTGCGCCTGCAGCTTGACTCCGAGCGCATCCGGCGCTGGGTCGTGGCGCCAGCTCTGGTGGCAAGGCGTCCGTTGTACACCCTGTTGCTGGGCATTGCCGCCGGACCTGAACTGGCGCAAGACCTGCAGGCCCTGGCGGAACAGGCCGCCGCTACGGGCTCGGCGGCTGACTTGTCTGCTGCGCTGGCTGCCTGCCTGGAGGTGCGTGGTGCGCCGGGGCTGGCATGGATCGAGGACACCTACCTGTTCAACCCTGCGCGTCCCGAGTCTCAGGTCAAGGCGGCGGTGCTGGCGTTGGGCGTGCACGGCTCCGATGGAGTGCGGGTGAGTCGTGACCGTGTGGTCGCCAGCTACGCTCGCCTGATGGTGCGCAACCCTGCCATGGCAGGCCTTGCCGCCTCGGACCTTGCCAATTGGGGGCACTGGGAGTTCAGCCCGCACTATGCGTCGATTCTCCGGTCGGGGGCTCCTGTGGCGTTTGCATCGCGTTACGCGATGGTGTTTTATCTGATGCGCAACCCGCAGCCGCAAGCGCGTGCCTTGCTGGAGTCCCTGCGTGCGGCGAAGGTGCTGTGAATCAGCAGGCGATCAGGTGGCTGCGGCCAACATCTGCTCTGACACGGCCCACAAGCGATTTGCGGCATCCGGGTCCGCGATGTGTGGTGCATAACCGGAGGCCCTATTGCCCGGCACCGCTGGCAGGGCCTGCCGGCAATCTTCCAAATACAGCCCGCCATGGCCGCGCAACTCCAGCCCGGTGGCTGCCCAGACACTTGTCGACGCCCCCTGGGCCGGGGTCTTGAAGATATCCAGTGGCGTGTCATCGGCCTTGAGCCATCCCATGGCGCGCATTTCTTCCAGTGGCAGGAATTTTTGCAACCCGGTCATGATGCCGCCCGGGTGCACCGCATGGGCCGTGATGCCCTGGGCACCGTACCGCTGGTGCAACCCGAGGGCGAACAAGGCATTGGCACTTTTCGCCTGGCCATAGGCATTCCACTTGTTGTAGTCGCGGTGCTGATAGTGGATGTCGTCAAAATCCACCCCTGCGATCTTGTGTCCGGTGGAGCTCAGGCACACGACGCGCGCATCACCTGCGGCCTGTGCCGCCTGCTGCAAGGCTGGCACCAGGCCCGTTGTCAGCATGAAATGCCCCAGATGGTTGGTCGCGAACTGGCTCTCCCAGCCTTGTGCGGTGCGTCGCAGCGGGCACGCCATGATGGCCGCATTGTTGACCAGAATGTGCAGCGGCACCTGGGTGGCGGCCCAATCAGCGCAGAAGCGGCGGATGCTGACCAGATCGGCCAGGTCCAGGGGTTGCACACGCACCTGCGCATCGCGAAACTGCCTGCGCAGTGCTGCCGCGCTGGTTTCGCCCTGACCAGTATTGCGCACCGCCAGGGTCACCGTTGCACCCGCGGCCAGCAGCGCACGCGAGGTTTCCAGGCCGAGCCCGGCGGCCCCGCCCGTGACCACCGCATGGCGCTGGCCCAGCGAAAGGCCTTGCACAACCTCGAGCGCGGTGCTGCGTGCGCCAAAGCGTGAGGTGATGCTAGCGGTCGCTGCCGGGGAGGTGGGGCTATGGGTCATGGTGGCGTCCTTGGGGCGCTTTGTGTTGGAGGTTGCCGGCGTCAATCTGGCAGCTACGATCATTACCGCCGGCCCGTCAACTGGTGCGGCGTGCGGCTGACGCGGCATCGGCCGGACCAATCCGCGGGACGGAAACGGCTCCAGGCGCACCGGTGGAAAGCTGCACCGTGAAGCTGGCGCCGGTCTGCGCGATTGCCAGGGTGGCAGAGCGCGTCGTGACGCTCTGGAGCAAGTAAGTGTCTTCAATCTTGCTGCCGACGCGGTAAGGCTTGGCCGCGCTTCCTTCGATGGACAGCAGCGCGACACCGGCGCTGGACCGGTTGGCGGCGACGCCAAGCAACACAAACCGCGATCCGGGGTCCACCACTGGCGCAACGCTCACATCGATCACCTTGTCGATGGCGGGGCCGAACAAACGCGCCACATGGACGGGTTCAGCGCCAGTCGCTGGCATGGTGTTGGCGGAGACCACCGCCGCTGTACTCGGGGCGCCAGTGAATTGCAGCGTCCAGTATGTCGCCGCCCATGCCAGTGCGGCCCACACCGCCAGGGTCAAAATCCTAGGGAACCATTTGTCGAGCATGCGCGATTATGATTCAGCGCTTGCAGGAGCCCTTTGGCCTGCCGTGAACCAGGGACCACACAATGACCATGCTCTCCACCCGCCGGCCACGCGGCTTGATTCGAAGCGCAATGCGAGGCTTCACGCTGATCGAGCTGATGGTGGTGTTAGTCATCATCGGGGTCCTGGCCGCCTTGATTGTGCCCAACGTGCTGGAGCGCGCGGACGACGCGCGCACGATGGCCGCGAAGACGGACGTGAACAACCTCGTGCAGGCGCTCAAGCTGTACAAGCTCGATAACCAGCGTTATCCCAGCGCCGAACAAGGGCTGGCAGCATTGGTGGCCAAGCCAACGTCAGGTCCCATCCCCCCTAACTGGAAACCTTACCTGGACAAGCTGCCCAACGACCCCTGGAACAACCCCTACCAATATCTGAACCCCGGTATCAAGGGTGACGTTG
>JAYVRP010000765.1:0-4515 GCA_043776215.1 Rhodoferax sp.
TGTTGGTCGAGCTGGGTCTGATCGAACGCGCCCAAAGCGGCGGCGTGGTCTGCCCGTTCTCATCAGTACACATTGATATGCGCCTGATGGCGCCCGAACCGGTCGCTGCATGAATGCAGTCGCCGCTCGTCAGCGCGTCGGCGCCATCACGCCGGCAGGCACTATTGGGTCTAACTTTCATGATGCCCACTCTTCACCCCGCATCATGAAAGTTATTTCACGTTAACCGGCACTCAGGCCACGATCCAGTTCTCGACGCGCAGGCCGCTCACGCGACTGAACTCCCGCAGGTTGTTGCTGACCAGAATCGCGCCCAGGCTGACGGCATGCGCTGCGATCAGCGCATCGAGTGGCCCGATCGGCTCACCAGCGGCTTGCAGTTGCGCGCACAGGGTGCCGTAGGCGCGCGCCGCGCGATCCTCAAACGGCGCGACGGTCAAAGCAGCAATCACGCGTTCGAGCTTGGTTTGAGTGGCTTCACGGCGTTGGCTTTGCGCCGCACCGAAGCGCAACTCCGCCAAAGTGATCGACGACAGGCAAAGATGCCTTGGGTCGTGAGTGTTGAAACGATCGAGCACGGCTTGGTGTTGCGGACGGGCATTGAGCACATACACCAGGGTGTTGGTGTCGAGCATGAATTGCATCAATGGCCCCAGTCGCGCGTTTCGGCCGCGTCCGGCTGGCTGCGTTCCAGCCCCAGGCCGTCGGGTGTATCGGCCAGTACGTCGCGGATCACGTCGGCCAGCCGGGGCCGGGTTGGCTGCAAGAAGGCGGCCAATGCCTCGTGGATCAGGTCAGTGCGGGTTTTGCGCTGGCGCCTGCATTCGCGCTCCAGCACCTTGGCGATGTCGGGTTTCAGACGCACGGAAATAGACATGGTGGAACCTCCTGAAGCGGAGTTTGATTGTATTACGAGTGTATTACAACGGTTTGGGGAATTCAGGATGCCCATGAACGAGGTGATTCAATGACGAATTCGATGGCATCGCGACGGCGCTAGCTCATTACGGTATTTATCGGCGTGGGTGCCGGTGACGTTGCCAGCCTGGCGCACCCGGGGGGCAACGTCACCGGCATGACGGCGATCAACCCCGAGCTTGGCGCCAAGCGGCTGCAACTGCTGCGTGAGCTGCTGCCCAGGGCGACGCGCTTCGCCATTGTCTGGAATCCTGGCGACGCGGCGCACGCCCTGGAACTGGATGCCACCATCGGACTCGGCGTTTGCACGCTGACCATTCTCGTGGGTCTGGTCGGCGTGCTCATTCGTGTGCCGCAGACGATTGGTGAGATTCTCTCTGCTGCGTCAGTCCTTGTTGGCTATCCGTTTGTCTACTTGCTCTACGAATGGGTGTACCACTACGCAATAGATCCGCGCCCCGCGCGCCGTTAAAGCCATGCACGATCTGGGAACGTCCTCAAGATGCACGCGCATAATCGTCCGAAGCCAACGCGTATCAGGCCCTCAGCAGGTCCTGCCCGTCGATCCGCTGTGTTTGTGTTGGGAGGGCTAATGCCTCATCGTTCGATGAATCCTGGTGGCGGGGCGACGGCCAGGGCGATCAGTCTGAAGATTCCGAAGCCGGGAGGTTTGCGGCCGACCGAGGTGTTCGAATGAACAAGCGAAGAATCCTGACACTGGCACTTGGTGCTGGCCTGGTGGGGCACGCAGGGCTGCGCGCGCAAGCAACGACTGGCAATGTGCGCCGTGTCGGGGTGCTCGTGCCCAGCACGCGTGCCAAGGAAGAAATCATCCTCAAGCCCTTCTTCGACGAGATGCGTCAGCTTGGTTGGGTCGAGGGCCAGAACATTGCCTACGACCGGGTTTATGCCGACGATCAACAGCAGACGTTGCCCCGGCTAGCTGCTGAACTGGTGGCGCGCAAGCCCGACCTGATCTATGCACCACCAGCGCCGACGGCCGTGGCGGCGAAGCAGGCGACTCAGACGATTCCTATTGTCTTTGGGTCGCTCACAAACCCGGTGTCGCTCGGCCTGGTGACAGACCTCGCACATCCGGGTGGCAACGTGACCGGGGTCAGCAGCAACTTCGAGCTGCTGGCGCTCAAGCGCGCTGAACTGTTCCTGCACATCTTGCCCCGTGCGAAGCGCTTTGGGCTGCTCAGCGAACTGGGAAGAACGTCGAAAGACCTGGGCGCGGCGTTCGCCACGGGGCTGGCCGCGCTGGGGCTGAGCCTGATCGTTGTCGAGGCGGCCAATCCTGCCGAATTGGAAGCTGCGGTGGCGCGGCTGGCCGATCAGCGGGTCGATGTAATCCTGGTCCAGTCGACCCTGGCAAACAATCTGGCAGCGCGAGTCATGGAGCTGGCCAAGGCGCGGCGACTGCCGGTGATCGGTGGCATCGCGCAATTGGCCGATGCTGGCGGACTGTTCAGCTTCGGGGCGTCGCGGGCCGGTAACTTGCGGCGCTCGGCGCAGTTGGTGGACAAGATTCTCAAAGGTGCCAAGCCGGCTGACATTCCGGTGGAGCAGCCGACAGTGTTCGAGTTTGTGCTCAACCTGAAGACCGCGAAAGCGCTTGGCATCAAGATCCCGCAGTCCATTTTGCTGCGCGCGGACCGGGTGATCGAATGATGCATCGCGTGATCGTTGGACGGCGGGTTGCCGCCTCTCCAGAGTTTCGCAAGGGGGAACCCCATGGTGGCAAGGTGCAATGCGTCGAGCGATCACGCGGGCAGCGGAAACGGCTGGAGCGCACGGGCCAGAACACGGGCCAAGAGCGCGAGCAGATGCACGCGCTTGAACACCTCGAACTGCAGCAGTCGGCTCAATACGAACGCCTGCGACCAGAATGCATCGGGTGGCGACCGGCTTGCGCCGCGGCAGCCGCGCCTTGGGCGAAACCTTGGCTGGAGCCAGAAGGCCCGGCCTGACCAACTCACCCATCCTTTGCTCGTCGCTGGAAGCATCCGCAGCCACGCGCGGGGCGACGCGTCGATGCTGAACCGGGTGGGCAAACCAGGCTGCTGTAGGCGACAATCGAGTTGCTGCCATGACGACAACCCCCGAACTTCTGGCCTTGCAGGACGTCTGCCGTCGGCTCGATGACGCGGGCATTGCCTACATGCTGACGGGTTCGCTCGCCATGAGCTACTACGCCAGGCCACGCATGACGCGCGACATTGACCTGGTCATCGCCCTCGATGCGCCGCTGGATCGCGGCTACCTGCAGGATTGGGCCGATCGCCTGGGCCTGCGCGGCCTGCTCGCGGAGGCAGGACATGAATGACACCAGCCCGGAAATTGAGGCCTTCCTCAAGGCGCGTTTTGCGGCAATGAGTGGCTCGCAGCGTGTCTTTATGGCGTTGCAGATGTTTGAGACGGCGCAGCAGATCGTGCTTTCTTCGATTGACCCGGCCTTGAGCGAGCGAGCGCAGCGGCGCGAATTGTGCAGGCGTTTTTACGGCGATGAACTGGCCCGTGCAGTGTTCCCTGAGCCGCTGGCTTGACGCCATACCAAACCGACCTGGCTGACCGATGGACGCACGACGGCTTTTTGTTTTTACCTTGGGCACCGTACTGGCGGGAGCATGATGCGGTCATGAAGACACGATTCCGTTCAAGCGAGGTTGGACTGCTTTCCGGGGCCAGTTTCTTGTGAAGCTGATCATCGTCCGTCTCGCTGCCGCTGCTCAAGGAGTCGTATCGAAGGTCCGCCGCGTACGTGGACAAGATCCTCAAAGGGGCGCAGCCCGCCGACCTTCCGATCGAGCAGCCGACGCGCTTCGAACTGGTCATCAACACGAAAACGGCTAAAGCGCTCGGGCTAAGGATCCCTCAATCCCTGCTGCTCCGAGCCGACCATATCATTGAATGATGGACCGCTGCCCACCCATGCGCCACACACGGCAGTGCGCCATGAAGAACGGCGCGCGCCGGTGGGCTCCACGTTGGGCGTCAAGAGTAGGAGCGTCAGCTTGGGAGTGCGCAGATGCCACGAAACGCAGAGCGCTTCCGCGCCGTTGCTCCTGCCACGCGCAGACGAGGTGATTCAATGATGGACCGGCGCGTGTTCGTCATGGCTACTGCCGGCCTCGTCGGTGCACTACTACGCATCGCCAGCGCCCAAGCCGCCGGCCGGGTCTACCGCCTGGGCATTCTGGACCTGGGCAAACCGCCTGCCGATCCTGCGAGTCCGTATGACACCACGGTATTGCTGCGTGAACTGGGTTATCTGGAAGGCCAGAACCTCGTCGTCGAACACCGATACGCTGAGGGCAAGCCCGAGCGCCTGCCCGGGCTCGCACGCGAGCTGGCCGATTTGCGGCTGGACGCGATCTACGCGGTCGGATCGTCCGCCATCCGCGCGGCCAAGGATGCAACAACCACGACCCCGATCATCCTGCTGACCAATGGCGATGTAGTGGCGGCTGGGCTCGTGCAAAGCCTCGCGCGGCCGGGCGCGAACGTCACTGGGGTGCTGATATCGCCCCATGGCTCGCTGGCCGGCAAGCGCCTGGAACTGCTGCGTGAACTGGTGCCGCGGGCCAAGCGCAT
>JAYVRP010000766.1:0-16460 GCA_043776215.1 Rhodoferax sp.
CGGTACTGGTCAACTCGTCGGTGCGAGCTGCAGTTGATTCGGTGATCGAACACCCGCTTGAGCAGCCGGGCCCAGCTGATGCGGGCTGGCCGGCCGTGTGCGCAGCCTGGCTCCGTCGCCGGCAGCTCCGACTTGCCGGCGGCCTGCCCGGGGCCGTGCGGCACCACCAGTGCCCTTAGCTTCGCGTTCGGTGCGAGCACCCCGTGGAAGCGAATCAGGTGCAGCCGCGGTCGCGGCACCAGCGCGGCCAGGCGCTGCATGAACTCCAGCGGGCTCATCACGATGTGGGTGGTACCGTCACGCCAGGGAGTCTTGTGTTGGAGCGCCACCTGCCCGGCGGCGTTGATCTGTACCCGCTCGTTGGCCAGTGCCGAGCGCGTAATGGTCCGGCAAAGCTGCTCCAGCCGCTGGCGCTCGTCGGCACCGCAGCGCACCGCCGCGTGGAGGGTGAAGCCCTGCTGGTCGGCACACAGTTCCTGGTCGCGCACAGCGTCGCGTGGCATCACGCCTCGCACCGTGAACACCTTCTGCCCGGCGCGCGGGCCTCATCCGAATCGGCATCGGCGTCGGCCTCGGCCTCGGCCAGGTAGCTCGATCCGCCCTCCTCCTCTTCGACCAGCACCCCGCGGCGCGTCAGCAGCTTCATCAGCCGGGTAAGCCCCCTGAATCGACGAATGCGGTGAACGCTGTCAGCATTGCTGACAACCCTGCCGCAGTGGCTGTTCCAATCGGGCTTGGGAAGCAGCCGCGACGACTGTTGCTGCTGTTGCAAACCACAAATAATTGGCGCAGCATCGGCCCGATTGATTCCCCACTGGCTGAGTCAGCCCGGCTGATGCCCGTCACCGCATCGGTCGTGTCGAGCGCGACGGCCGCGGTGTTGGAGCAGGCGCTTCAGTAATTGCAGGTTGCTCGAGGTTGCCGATACCGTTCTGCAGCGACACGGCGAAGCCGTTGTCCGTCAGGCAGGACTTCGCTATGGTGGCCGCAGCGGGCGTGGCTGCCGCGTCGACCAGCACCAGCGCCATATCGGCTGGTCCGAGCTGCGCCGGGTCAGTAGTCGCGCGCACCGAAACGTTCTGCTCGCCGAGCACGCCGCGCACGCGGATACCGTGCGCTTGCAGCGCGGACACCACATCGGCGCGCCGATCAAGGCATACGATATCAGCACCGCTGCGGGCCAGCGCTGCGCCGAAGATGCAACCCATCGCCCCGGTGCCGATGAGGGCGACCTTCATGGCTTTGGCGGCTGCACCAGGGCTGCATCGAGCGCCAGGAACGAGGGCAGCCGGGCGCCTTCACGCACTGCCGCATCGGCATTGGCCTCCGCTGCCCGGATCTGCGGCAGGCGGGCCAGCACCTCGGCGATGCGCGCCTGCGGCACCACCACCACGCCGTCCAGGTCGGCGACGACGATATCGCCCGAAGCCACCGGATGTCCGGCAACCGAAATCGCGAAACCGATGGTGCCGGGTCGATGACGTTGCGGTGAGTTCGGCGTAACGCCGGCTGACCACGCCGGTAGACCCACCGCGCGCAGTCCGACCAGATCCCGCACACAGCCATCGGTAACGAAGCCCACGGCACCGCAGTTTCGAGCCATGCCCAGCACCAGGTCGCCGGTAATGGCACAGCCAGTAAAGCCACCGGTGCTGGCCATCAGCACATCGCCCGGCTGCACATCGCGCAAGGCGTGCACCAGTGCGAGGTTGTCCGCGGGGCCAGCATTCACGGTAAGGGCCACGCCGCAGAATGCGTACTGCTCGGCAATCGCCGGCCTGAGGCGGCAGTCCAGCGCACCGCTGCCGCCCAAGGCATCCACGATGAAACCGGTGGGCGTTCCGCGAAGGGCCGCGACCTGATCAGGCGGGGGCCGGGTGAATGCTTGGCGCTGCATCAGCGGTGGGACATCGATCATGATCAACCCTGTGACGACATGGCTGGGCAGGGCGTGGGCACCCCGGTCTGGTCGCTGGTAGTGTAGGCGGAGCTTATCGAGCAGGCTCGCACCGATTGCTGCTCCGAAATCTGGGGCGGGCAGTTGGCCACGAAGCCATTGCCCACCTGGGCCTGCGCTCGGCACCATTGTTTCTGGCAAAGGAAAAGTGCGCTTGCTGAGACCGGCAGAGCTCACCGCCGACTGGGACCCGACAACCGACAAGCGCCTTACCGTATGGGAAATGGTGCATCAACTGATTAGCGTGCTGGAAGCAAATGGCGAAGCCGCTGCTGCCACGCTGGTCGCCAATCTCGGCAGCCAAGCCGAAACCGGGCGTGAACTTTGCTACCGCCGGTATGCGTTGTGTGAGCGCAAGAAGCGCGCAGCGGAAGCCAACAAATGCAGGTTCCGCTTGAGGCCATTCACGTCCCCATGCTCTGGCACGCTACCCAGCCACTCCACCCCGCTGTCCTTATATTCCGGATACCGCGGCAAGCTCATGCGGAGCCACTCTTCGAAAAAAAACGCACACGCGGCAGGCCCTTGAAGTGCTCGTCCTGTGTCCACAGCGTGGCATTGAAGCGCATGGTGGTGGCATAGACCAGGCTGTCTGCAAAGGGCAGCGGGTGCCGGGCTGCTTCCATCGCGAGCGAGCTGTCCAGATCGACCATGCGCCCGGTTTGCATCATGCTGGCGATTTGCAGTGCGTCGTTTTCACCGCGTTCCCGCAGCACTTTCTTGAAAACCTCAAATAGCGTGATGACGGGCACCAGCAAATTGGCGCTGTCTTCAATGGCGGGGGCAAAGTGGCTGGCCTGGTCGCTGTCGGCAAAGTACTCGAGCCAGCCCGACGAGTCCACCACATTGGCTGTGCTCACAGGCGGTCGTCCTCGCGAAGGACGGTGGTGTCCATACCGCGCAGAAACCCCCGCATTTCCTTTATTGGGCGAACCGGAATGAACTCGACCCGGTTGGCGTAATGCATGACATTGAGCCTTTCACCGGCTTTGAGGCCCAAGGCCTCGCGGATGGCTTGTGGGATGACGACCTGAAATTTGGGAGACAGTGTGACGGCGTTCATATCAATACCTTTTCCGTAAAACCATTTCGTTATCGATGATAATGCGCTCAGCCCAGCCTCGCCTGAATCTGCATGATCTCCTGGGCGCGCTCTTCGGCGATCTTCCTGGCGATCAAGGCCTTGCGGACAACATTCGAGAACTCCATCGGCCAAAGCACCGGGACGTGGCCCACACATCAGTGACCTGGGCATTCAGGACCGCATCCGAATAGGGTGTGGCCTGGCTGCTGAGGTGCCAGGCCACCACCACCGAGTTGTCCACCACGAACGGAATCAGTCGCGGCCGTCTTCGATAGCGGCACGAACGTCGAAATCTTCAACGGGAGCAGCTGCACGCGCCCGCAGGCAACGGACGATGAGTTGCCGACGCGCTTTTTGCGCCGCCTTGTCGCTCTGCGGATGGTGATAGGGAATGATGCGGCCAATCGGCGCACCACGCTTGGTGACCGTGAACTCCTGACCCAGCTCGACCGCGGCAAGAATCTCGGAAAGACGGGACTTGGCCTCGAACACTGCGATGGTTTGGATGATGCACGCCCGTTTCCTGAGTTGGCTAGCCAGATTGCAAGACGCACTGCGGGACCGCGAAACGTTCCACTACACCGGCAACATCAAATCGATGCACGTCGAGGCGGGGCTGCAACCGCCAGACACACCGACGCTGCCAGACGAGGCGGCGATCCAGCGCGCATGCGCTCGGCGACCGGCGCGAACCGAGCGATTCAGCCGCCCCGTGCAGGCCTGCCGCGCCTTTCCCGCCCCTACCGGATCACCTCGCTCGCCTGCAGCAGCACCGACTGGGGGATCGTGATCCCAAGCGCGCGGGCGGTCTTGAGATTGATCGTCAGGTCGATCTGGTAGGGCACCTGCACAGGCAGGTCGCCGGCCTTGGCACCCCGCAGAATCCGGTCGACATAGTCCGCGGCGGCCCGGTGCACTGCGCTCGAATCCGGCCCGTACGCCATCAAACCGCCGCGTTGCGCGTCCACGCTGTTCCAGTAGATGGCCGGGAGTCGAAACTTGCTCGCCAGGCTGATGATCAACTCGCTGTGGACAGTTGAAAAGGTGGCCGCAGTCACGATCAGTCCGCCTTGGGGAGTTCGCGCCTCGGTCTCGATGACCCGCTCGATATCCGAGACGCTGCGAATTGGCGCGGAAACTGGCGCGACCTTCATCGACTTCGCGGCCGCTGCAAAGGAGCGTTGGAACCCCGCGAAATTGTGGTTCGCAGGGTCGCCCATGAGCGTAACGTGCGCGATACCGGGCACCGCGTCCTTCAGCAACTGCAGCCATTTGCCACCGATATCGTATTCAAACGGGGTGAACCCGGTCACGTTGGCGCCAGGGTGTGCGAGGCTGGCAACGAAGCCGCCGGCCACCGGGTCTGTGATGTTGGCGAACACGATGGGAGTCTTGACTCTGGTATCGCGCAGCGCTGTCATGGCGACGGTCCCACTGACAAAGATCAGTTCGGGCGCCAGGTTCACCAGTTCGGCCGCGAACCCGCGCGCGCGGGTTGCGTCGCCGTCCGCCCATCGGTAGTCGATCTGCAGGTTTCTGCCCTCGGCCCATCCCTTGTCCCGCAGGCCCTCCAGCAGGCCAGCGACGTCCAGCCTGGTTTTCGGGCTGGTTTGCGACGGGCTCATCAGCACGCCGATGCGGCGAATCCGCTCCGTGGGTTGCGCAAGCGCAGCGACCGGCAAGGTCCCCAGCACCATCAGGGCATGGAAGGCATCACGTCTTTTCATCGGGTTCCCTTGGCTCCATGTGACTCCACCGCATCACAGGGATTATGCGTTTGCCACGTGGGCCCGATTGGCATTCGCCACAACGCCGTGCGCCATCGCGCACTCGGGGTTGCCCCCGATAGCGGCCCGACCCCCGCTGCCCTTCAATTGCAACATGCAGGATCAGGTATCCGCGTGGCGTCACATCGATTGCCGAACCGCTGCTGTACAGCCGCGAGGGCGATGGCGGCCGCCTGGTGGGAATCAAGGGCCATGGCGCAGTCCTGCCGGCGCTGCGACTGACGATAACGCACCCCCCTTCGCCCGCAGCCGCAAATACGCCTCCCCCACCAAGGCATTGGCCAGCCCCTTGAAGACGATGGTGTGTTTCAGCGCCTGATCGGCCATGGCGGAATGGCTTTCCAGCGCTTCCACCACGGCGTTGTTCAGTTTGGTCTCATAGGCCCCATTGCCAAACGCATCCACCGTGTCGTTGGCCTGGGCCTGTTCCAGCAAGGTGTCGTCTTCCTCCAGTTTGTCCAGCAAGGTGTTGGCATAGGCCTTGAAGTCGGCCTCGGTGAACTTGCCGGCAAAAATTTCGTTCATCTTCTGGATGATGACCGACAGACGGTCGCTCGGGTCTTCCCAGGGCGAGCCGGGCAGGCCCATGGGTTTCATGGGGGTGGCCGTGCCACCATCCAGGTTCAAGGCGTGCTCGCTTTTGGAGCCCACATCGACCACGTACCCCGCGAGCCGGGCGGCACCGTCCAGCAAATCGGCCTTGTCCGACTTGCCGTACAGGCGCGGCAACAGGCTCTTGGCATAGGCGTGCAGGCGCTCCAGGTCGGCATTGGCATAGTCCACCAACTGCGACAGGAAGTCGTACGCCACCACATAGGAGGACAGGTTGCTCCGGAAAACTTCCTGCACATCGTGCGGCAGCGCCTTGAAACGTTCATGCGCCTGCTTAAGCGGTGCCTGAATCGCGGCTTGCTTGCCCTTGGGGTCAAAGTAGGCGTTGGCGAATGTCTCCACTTCTGACCACAGGTAAACACCGCCGGTGTCGAGTTTCTGCCGGAGCTGGTGCACCAGGTTACGGTCTGTGATGCCCGCCATCCGGGCGGTGCGGTAGAAAGGCAGGAACGCTTTGAGGATGTCTTCCGCCCTGTTGCGAAAGTCCAGCACGAAGGTCTTGTCCTTGCCCGTCATGGTGCGGTTCAGGCGTGACAGGGTTTGCACCGCCAGCACGCCATCGAGCCGCTTGTCCACGTACATGGCCGCCAGCTTGGGTTGGTCAAATCCGGTCTGAAACTTGGACGCCACGATCAGCACCTGGTAGGCATCGGTGTCAAAGGCGATCTTGATGCCGTCGTCGTGCTCGTGCTGGTCATTGAGCTTGCCCTCATCCGCGTTCTCGACAGGGAATTTGGCCTCCTTCTTCGTGTCCGTCACCTTGCCGGAGAACGCCACCAGCGCTTTGCAATCGGTGTACTTCTGGCGGGTGATGTAGGCATCAAACTCCTTCTTGTAGCGCACTGCCGCCACCCGACTGTCGGTCACGACCATGGCTTTGGCCTGGCCCCCCAGCAGGTGCATCACGTGCGTGCGGAAATGGTCGACGATGACGGCGACTTTCTGCGCTATGCCTGTCGGGTGCAACTGTGCGTATCGAAACAGCCGCTTCCGGGCCTTGCCGCTTTTCACCTCTTTGTCATCAACGGAGCGCTCCAGCCGAAAGGCGGATTCATAGGTGGTGTAACCCTTGAGCACATCGAGGATGAACTCTTCTTCAATGGCCTGCCGCATCGAATAGACATGAAATGGCGCAGGCAAACCATCGGCACCGGCGCGGCCAAAGAGCTCCATGGTCTTGGGCTTCGGCGTTGCGGTGAACGCGTAGTACGACACATTGGGCGGCCGTTTGCGCGCGGCAATCAGCTTGCCAATCTCGTTGTTGATCAGGTCTTCACCCGTCAACTCGGCCGCATCGTCCAAAGCTTCTTCCACCGCGACATCGTAGAGAGAACTCGGCACCAGTTGCGCATTTACCGGCTGCGGCTTGCCGTCTGTAGTGAGCACCTCGCGCAGCTTCACCGCTGCCTTGCCCGATTGGCTGGAATGCGCTTCGTCCAGAATCAGCGCAAAACGCCGGTCGCCCAGTTGCCCCACCTTGTTCAGCACATACGGAAATTTCTGCAGCGTAGTGATGATGATGAGCCGGCCCTTGTCCAGCGCGTCGGCCAGTTGCGTGCTGTCGCCGTCAATCTTTTCAACCACGCCTTCCTGGTGGTCGAACTGGTAGATGGTGTCCTGCAACTGCGTGTCCAGCACGCGCCGGTCGGTCACCACAATCACGCTGCTGAACACTTTCTGGTCCTGCGCGTCATGCAGCGCGGCCAGCCGATGTGCCAGCCAGCCAATGGTGTTCGACTTGCCCGACCCGGCCGAGTGCATCACCAGGTAGCTTTGGCCAACACCCTCGGTCAAGGTGGCATGCAGCAGGGCGCCCACGGCATCCCACTGGTGATAACGCGGAAACAAAAGCCTCGGCACCCAGGTCTTGCGGCCCCTGGCGTCCTTTCGCTGCGACACCTGCACCGCCAGAAACTTGCCCACAATGCCCAACAGCGCATCGCTTGCCAGCACTTCATGCCACAGGTATCCAGTGGCGTAACCGCGTACGGTATCTGGCCGATTGCCAGCGCCTGCACCGCCCATGCCATCGGGCGTGCCCCGGTTGAACGGCAAGAAAAGGGTGCCCGCGCCCGCCAACTGGGTGGCCATGCGCACTTCGTCCGTGCTGACCGCAAAATGCACCAGCGCCCGTTTGCCAAATGACAACAAAGGCTCTGGCTGCCGGGTCGCCTTGTCTACTGGTAGCCGGTCGTACTGGTACTGTCTGACTGCGTCTTCGATGTTCTGGGTCGTGTCGGTCTTCAGCTCGATGGTCGCCAGCGGCAAGCCGTTCAGGAACAGTACCAGGTCGATGCAATGGCGGTTGTGCAGCGAATAGTGCAGCTGGCGCACCACCCGCAGGCGATTCTTCTGGTACAGGCCCCAGGTGGCAGGGTTCTTGTGGTTAGCCGGCGCAAACTGCGCCATGCGAAACACGGCGTCGATGTCTTCAAAGCCCTTGCGCAGCACGTACAGCGTGCCCCAGAGCTGAGGTGTTTCGGGCTTGATGGTCGGCCGGTCGCGGTCCAGCTCTTCGCTCAGGCGGCGAAGAAACACGCCCTCCGGGTCTTGTGTATGGTTTTTGGCAAACCTGGCCCAGGTGTCCGGCTGGGTTTCCTTCACCCAGGCCAGTGCGTCCGCCGGGTACAGCCCAAGGCGGGCGTCGTAACCCGCATCGTAGGCATAGCCAGGTTGATAAGGCAGCGGCCCCTCATACAACCAGCCTTGTGCCTTGAGGTGTTCACACACCTCGTCCTCAAACACGATTTCCGTGTGGATCGGCGCCGTCACGCCGGCTCCACCACCGGCGCTTTGCGTGGGCGCCCGCCCAATCGCCCATTGGCGCGCGCGGCGCTGGCCTTGTGCTCGCTGGTGGCACGCCCGCCGGCCTTGCCCAGGCTGGCTGCCATCCACTGGCGTGAGCCCAAAAAACCTTCCAGCAGTGCGGGCAAATACAGATCGGCATCCAGATCAGGGAAGTGAATGCCCAGCCCCGACGGCGACACCTCGACGCGGGCCAACTGCGCCGGGCGTGCGCTCTCCAGCCCCTGAGCGTCGTGGGGCTTGAAGGCGATTTCCAGCCCGCTGCTCAGGCCGATCACCACGCGCCCTATGCGCCGGTCATAACGCGCCGCTACCGCCGTGGGGCCCTGGGCCACACGCGCCGCAGCCCGTGTATCGGCGGCCTGGATGGCATCGGCGTCCAAGCCTTGGACCGTTTCAGTATTTGCCATGTATCACCTTCCACGCGGCTGCCAGCCGCTCCTGTTGTTGAGCCAATTCCGCGCCGATCATTGCCAGATCACGCGCACCAAAACCATAGTTCTCACGCAACTTGGGTGGCCCGCCCGGCGCATTCAACCTGAACACGACTTCGCAACCTTTGCCCATCACATGCACATGGGCCGGGCGGTGGTCATTGGGGTAGATCACCACCCGCAAGCCGTGAAATCGATGGACTGTGGGCATGGTAGCAAAAAACCGATACGCTTGGGTTATTTCTTGGTTCGAAGATCGACCCGGCCCAACACGGCATCCGCGATGGTGGCGGCGCGGAGTTCTTTGAGGAGGGTGATTTCTTGCTTGGTATGGTGAATCAGCGCATCCAGTCGATCAGTTTCATTTTTGACCCGCTGAAGAAGCTCAGCCCGCACTGCGGGTGGCGGGATCAGTACAGGCAATTCCTTGACATTGGTCTGGCTGATCGATGCCAGGTTGGTGCTCTGTTTGGCGTTGTTCATGAAATAGAACTTGGCGTATCTGGTCAAGGTGACAGATGCCAGCCACTCCGACATGCCTGGCTCAAACGGTCGAACCGCAAAAACATGGTTCTGGTGCAGGCATGGCATCACTTCGCCAGACCATAGGGCGCCTCGGCCCAGCTTGTCGTAGTCACCGCCTTCGTTCATCAGCACGTCGCCGGGTTGAAGCAGGTAACGCACGGCGTCACCGGCATCCACTTCAATGGTGGAGACTTCCGTCAAATCCAGATGCCCATCCTGCACATTGGCAACGCGGAGGTATGGCATTTCGACAGTGTCCTGACCCTGTGTGTCCTTGCCCTTGGCAATCCCGGAGCGGACCTTGGCAACGTGCTTCAAGCGGCGCAGTTCCCAGCCCTGTGGAAGATGAGGGACCCAGTCATTGCCGCTTGGCGATCCGGGCAAGTTTTCACCCGACAGCAGTCCGCTTGCAAAGCTTTGCCGTGCCTCCCCCAGCAAAGCGATCAACCCATCCTTCTCGCGAATCAGCGCATCAATGCGCGCGGTCTCGACGTCCAGGTAGTCGGCGATGGTTTGTTGTTCGTCGACCGACGGTACGATCAATGTCGCATCGTTGATCCGTTGCTGGTTGAGGAGTTCAGCCCCATAAATGTTGACTGCACCGTTCCTGGGTATGAATGCTGGAAAAGCGTAAAACGCCCATGACACTGCGTAGTCATCAGAGGGCAAGAATGTCGCAATGGCCTCGTTTGTATAAAGCGGAATACCGGCAATGGACACTTGCCCAACGCTCAACTTGAAGCTGAACAGCAGCGAGCCTTTTGGCGACGGCACAATGCCCGCCTTTTCAGCGGCGCCGTCACTGATGCAGTTTCTCGTTTCGTTTATCGCGGGAGCGCCTAAATCACCAATGGTCGCCCAAGGGTTTGCACCTTCGTAACTCGAACTGTCACCAGTCGGCGGCGTCCAACCGGTTGTGTGCCGGGCAATGTGCTTCACTTTCTGCAATTGCCAATGCCTCGGCACATCCCCCAACCAAGCCACTCCCGATGCCTTGTAGTGAAGATAGGGCTTCACCGGCCCACGCCCCGCAACATCTCCATGAAGCGCTTTTCCATGGCCTCAATGTCGGCCTGAATCGCAGAGCGGCTGCGCGGCGGTGTGTAGACATAGAACTCGCGGTTGAAGTTGATCTCGGTGCCCACCACACCGGTCAGGCCATCACGTTCGTCCTTGACGTCGCGGTTGATCCAGGCGTCTGGCCAGTGCGGCAACACCTCGCGCGCGAAGTAGCTGTCGATATCTTCATGCAGGGGTACATATTCGGCGTCACGCAGCTCGGAGTCTGACAACACTTCGCCTTTTTCATTGGTGCAGGGTTCCGCGCTTTTGTCTTTGCTGCCCAGACCCTTGCGCGCCAGCTCCAGGGCCTTGGCGCTGAGCGGCGCCTTTTTACCCCTCACCAGGTCTTGAAGCGCCGTCAACGTAGCTGCCACCCGGGCCGCTTGCGCCTGCAAGTCCGCGCGAAAACCGTCGGCGTCGGCGTAGGTGGCATCCGCATCCAGCGACTGCAGGGCGGCGGACAACAATGCCTTCTGGTCCTCTGGCATCTTGGCGACCGATAGCAGCGAGAGCAGACCCTTCACCGCCTCGGCGCTGGCCTGAAAGCGCAGCCGCAACGGCCGCTCGATGGTGAGCTTGCGGTAGAAGAAGTGGTCACGGTCCAGCACCTTGGCTTTGAGGGTGCGGCTGGAGCTGGCAGCGGGAGCACCGCTACCGGTTTCGCTCCACGCCATGGTCTTGAAATCGGCATAGGCGCGGGCGATGCGCTCCACACAATCGGCAGTGAACTCGCGGCGCTTTTTGCCAAGGTTCTTTTTCATCAGCTGGCTCATGACGCGGGCATCGATCAACAGCACTTTGCCCTTGCGCTCGGGCGGCTTGCGATTGCTCATGAACCACAGGTAGGTGCTGATGTTGGTGTTGTAGAACATGTCCGTGGGCAGGGCCACGATGCAATCCAGGTAGTCATTGGTCAGGATGTGGCGGCGGATTTCGCTCTCGCCACTGCCCGCGTCGCCGGTGAACAGCGGCGAACCGTTGTGCACCACGCCGATACGGCCGCCGCCCTTGCCCGCCACCAGCGGCTGCATCTTGGACAGCAGGTGCAGGCCGAACAGCATTTGCCCGTCGCGTATGGCGGGCAGGCCTGGCGCAAATCGGCCGGCTGCGCCTTTGGCGTGCTCCGTGCGCACTGCGGTCTCGGCAGGTTTCCATTCGACGCCGTAGGGCGGGTTGGCCGCCTGGTATTCAAAGGTCTGCCCGGGGTGCATGTCCACCGCCAACGTGTCGCCATTGGCAATGTTGGCTGGGTCCTGGCCGCGGATCAGCATGTCGGCCTTGCAGATGGCGTAGGTTTCGTCTTCGAATTCCTGGCCATAGAGCTTCAGGGTCACGCGGTCGTTGAACCGGCGCAGGTGTTCCTCGGCCACGCTCAATATGCCGCCGGTGCCTGCCGTGGGGTCGTACATGGTGCGCACGATGCCCGGTGTAGACAAGGCCTGTTCGTCGCCGCCAAACAGCACGGTCACCATCAACTCGATCACGTCGCGCGGCGTGTACTGCTCCCCGGCGGGAGACACGTCGTTGAACTTGCGCAGCAGTTCTTCAAACGCCTGGCCCATGTCGTGGTTGGTCACGACTGCCTGGCCTTTTTCGTCCTTGTCGCGCAGGTCAGTTTCGGCAAAGTTCTTGACCACGCCATAGAGGCGGTTTTTTTCGGCCAGCTTGTCCACCGTGGCCAGAAAGCCGAATTTCTCAAAGATGTCCCGCACGTTCTGCGAAAAGCCATTCACCATGGCCTGCAGGTTGTCGCGTACATCGTGTGCATCAGGCGTCTGGGCCACGCCAGGCAAGGTGAAACCCGAGGTGTTGAAAAACGCAACCCCACTGACCGGCGTGAGCATCTTGTTCAGGTCGTAGCCCTTGTCCTTGATGGCGGCGTGCCGGTCACGCACGGCCTGGGCGGTGGGCTCCAGCACGCAGTCCAGGCGGCGCAGGATGGTGAACGGGAGAATGACCTTGCGGTATTCGTTTTCCTTGAACGCGCCACGCAGCAGTTCGGCGTTCTTCCAGATCAGGTCGGCAAGTTTGGTCATTCGGTGTTCGTTGGGGGCGCAAGTCGGCTGCGTTGACTCATTGTGACGGCGGTCTTGGTGGCCTTTGTCGCTGGCTTGCCCGTTTCCCCAATGAAAAAGGCCGCTAGGGATACTTCCTTAGCGGCCTTTAGTTTGCTTCTTGGTCGGTGTGAAAGGATTCGAACCTTCGACCCCTTGCACCCCATGCAAAGTTGCCCAATTCCGGCAACTTCCTGAAAGATCCATATTTTCAATATTTCCATAATAAATTCAACCACTTACGACTAGGGTGGTATCAGCCATTGTCCAGCCGAGTCCGCCAAAGTACACTGCAATCCAGCCGCGCGGTGTGGCTAAAAGTGTGGCTAAAAGCGAGGCTGATCCATGGCAATTGTGACGGTCAGAGAACTCCAGGCGCTTACCCCCGCCCGCGAAGGGCAGCGCGTGTCAATGGGCAACTCGATGTACGGCTCGGTGCGAACCGACCGCGACGGCTCCGTCAGTGTGTATGTCGTGTGGCGATATAAGTTCGCCGGCAGGTTGCGTCAGATCGCGCTGGGCACATGGAAAGAAAAGCGTGGCCAGTCGCTCAAAGCGTTGCGCGACGAGCGCAACGCGCTTGCCGCAATCCTGAAAGCTGGTGGCGACCCCATCGAGGTCAAGGCGGCGGAGCGCCTCAAAAATCAGGCAGACCAGTTGCAGGCGTTGCAGACCCAGTACGACCGACTCGAGGAAATTGCGGACAAGCAGGCACGATTGACCGTTCGTTCATTGTTCGGGCAATGGCAGACCCTATCGCTCAAACAGCGAAAGGATGGAGGGACAGAGGCCAAGAGGGCATTCGAGCGCGACGTCTTTCCATTGATTGGCGACGTCGCCATTGTTGACGTAACCAGATCCCATATCCAGGCGGTGGTCGACCAAATGATGGAGCGCAACGTGGTGCGCATGACCAAAAGGGTTTTGTCCGACCTGCGGCAGATGTTCGGCTTCGCACTTGACCGTGAGTTGCTCGAGTCCGATCCGACCGCGCGCATCAACAAGGCGAAGATTGGTCCGGATGGGGAGCGATCTCGGGTCCTGAGTGAAAACGAGTTGATGGTCCTCCTGGAGGCGCTCCCGACGTCCGGGCTTGCGGCGACGTCTCAACTTGCGCTGTTGATCCAGTTGTCGACAGTTGCGCGCATTGGCGAAGTCGTGTCCGCCAATTGGGAACATGTCGACTTTGCGCGGAAGCTGTGGGTTTTGCCGAACACCAAGAATGGGCGACCGCACCAGATCTGGCTAAGCGAATTCGCGTTGCAACAGTTCACGACATTGCATTCGTTGACTGGGGCCACGGGCTGGGTATTGCCCAACGCGAGTTTGAATGGCCCGCTAGATTCGAAGACGATTACCAAGCAAGTTGCTGATCGACAACGTGACGGCGAGCCGATGGCCAACCGGACAAAGCAAACCGGCGCACTCAAGCTACCTGGCGGTCAGTGGCGTCCACACGATCTGCGTCGGACCGGCGCCAGCTTAATGGCGGAAATGAACGTTTCTCCCGAAGTCATTGAACGCTGCCTGAACCATATCGAAGAGAACAAGATGAAACGCATCTACCAGCGTGCAACCTATGAATCGCAAATGCGCGACGCATGGAGCATTTGGGGCGAACGACTCAATCAATTGGATCGCTCAAGGTCCGCACCAACAGGCAGTGCTGGATTGATGCGACATCGCTGACATGGCCAGACAAAAGAACCTTTCCACATCGCGCTCGAATGCCGGTGCGCGCGCATTGCCAGCGGGTGCGTGGTCCGGCACCTCCGGCTGCATATTTAGCCGTTCTGCCGCCATCATGCCGGCCATGGCGCGGAACCCACCATCTGGATGCAGCTTCTCGACTACCGTGTGTTGTTGAGGAGTCCAATCCATCATGGCCGGCTGCATGGTAGGCCGCGACGACGCGCAGATTGCGGGAGACCGGCCCGCAGTCGCCTGTGGTCAGGATCTTTTCGTGGGTCGGAACCGTGCTCCTGTCCCACGCCGAAGACACCCCTGTCGTGGTCGCCCTTGCACAACTTGAACGGCGGGCTGATTGCGCACCAGGTCGAGGATGGTCTCGGCGCGTCCACCGGATGGATCGCCACCTTGACGTCCAGTTCGCCGGCTGTTCCGGCGCTGCTCCGGAACGCTTCTTCCATCAGCCTTTGGACAGGCGACCATGCACTGCGTCACCGTCGGAAGCCGAACTATCTTCCGCCTTCCCCGCACCGCCTGCGCCATGGCCATCACCACGGCTCTGAGCGGCGAGTTCAGCGCCAGCAACCAGCAAAGCCGGTGGTCGTGCGTGCGCGCGCGGCGGCGACACCAGGGCGGCGATGGGCTCGATCAGCTCCACCGGCGCGAGCAACAGCTCAGCCTGCTTGCCGCCGCTCCGCGGTTTGGGGCAGCGGCAGTCCAGCTCCACACCCAGCTGGCGCAGCCGCTCCACGGCAGCCAGGGAACATGTCGCATCAAGTCTTTGGTTGCACGATAACGGGCCATGTTTTTGTTTCCCGTGGGATGGTGCAATACACTCCATTTCACCTAGCTGGATGCACCGGCCAGGCACTGTGCAGGAAATGGTTTCGCACAAGGAAGGGATCAGATGATGACCACAGCCAACAAAATTGAATCTGAAATTTCAGCCTTGCCCCCGCACCTGCAGGCCGAGGTACTTGAATTCGTGCAGTTTGTGAAGCAGCGCCACGGCATCGCCAAGGTGCCTATCGCCGACAAGAATGCGCAGAGCGGTGGTGATTCCCCCTTCTTTCAGGCGCTATCCGAAGCGGGGTTTGTGGGCTGCATCGAAACCGATGAGCAACTGTCCACCAGCTACAAGAAGCGTATTGATTTTTCCGCCAAGGTTGGCGCTCAAGCATGATCTTGGTGGACACGGGCGCATGGCTGGCGCTGGCAGACAAGGGCGACGCTTACCACGCGCGGTGCGTTGCGTTCTTTCGCAGCAACCGCGAGCCACTGATGACGACCTATCCGGTGCTGGTGGAGTGCGTGCATTTGATGTTCCGGCGCATCGGGGTTGCCAAGACGCTGGCTTGGATGGAAACGCTCGCGGCGCAGGGCGTTGGCGTGTTTGCCATCGGTGCCGACCATCTGCCGCGCCTCACGGAGTTGATGCGCCAGTATGCTGATTTACCCATGGACCTGGCGGATGCGTCCCTCGTCCTGTTGGCCGAAGAGTTTGGCGAAGGGCGGATTGTCAGCACGGATGAGCGCGATTTTCATGCTTACCGGTGGAAGAGCCAGCACCCGTTCAGCAATCTGCTGCGGGCCTCAAGCTGAGCGTTTGATTGCTCGATGGTCCAGCCAGTGAACTGGCGGTCGAAAGCGCTTATCCACGGCCGCGCGATCGGTGCCTCAAACGCAAGGCTCGCGCGGCGGTGGGTAAGCCACCTGGCTCGACAACTTTGGAACCCGCTGTCAGCAGAGCTGAGAGCCCTGGCGCAACACTTGCTGACTCCGACTGCGAATGGAGGATAAATCGACATCGCCCTGCGGTCCACCGGGTGCGACGAGGGGCTGGCTGGCAACTCGCGTGCGTCAGGCCGCGCGGGCTTCGTCCAGGGCCAGCCCGTCCCTGAGCCAATCGCCGAAGAGATTGATCGACAGCACGCTGAACACGACAGCAAGTCCGGGCCCGAACATCACGAAAGGCGCGGATCCCATATAGGACCGCCCATCGGCCAGCATCGCGCCCCATTCAGGCTGCGACGGCGGCACGCCGAAGCCGAGGAAGCCGAGGCCTGAGATCGCGAGGACTGCACGCGACCAGTTCTCGGACCAGGTCACCAGCAGCGCGGGGGTGATGAGCGGGAGGTAGTGCCGCCAGAATACGAGCGCGGGAGACAACCCGTACAGTCTTGCCGCGGTCACGTGCTCACGAACACTGATCGAGCGAACCAGCCCCCGCACCAGTCTGGCATGGGTCGTCCACCCGAGCGCCGCGAGTGTCACGACAAGACTGATATGCGACGCCCCGAATGCGGCCGCGACAGTGACCGCGATGACGAAAGCCGGCAAGGTCTGCACGAGCAAATAGGAAAATCAAACGGCATGTTTTCGTGCCCACCGGGACCGAATGACCCGCACTGGGTGGTACACCGGGGAGTTCTTTGGGGGTGTTGGCCTGGC
>JAYVRP010000767.1:0-4509 GCA_043776215.1 Rhodoferax sp.
GTCCCAGACACGGGCCGCGTAATCTCGCGCGCTGGGGGTCTCCATCGGCAAATGCGCACTGTCGCCATAACCTGGCGCATCCCAGGCCAGCACCCGTGCCGGCGATACCGCGCCGCAGCCAACCTGCAACAACTGCGCCAGCCAGCTGCCGGAGGCCGAGCCAATGCCATGCAGCAACACATGTGTCACGCTGCCCTGGTAGCCCGGTGTGCAGGCCTGGCGAAACGCGACCCTTCCCTGTGCTGTGGCGGCACAGGAGGTGGCAAATGACCCAAGCTGGGAGGTCAACGGCATCGCGGATTCCCTGGCAGGCGCCCGGCTCACGTGCGTTTGATCTTCGACAGGGGGCTGTCTGGTGGATAGACCGGCGTGATGGGCCTGGAGGCCCCGAGCATCACACACATGAGTGCGTCTTCATCACCGATGTTGACTTCCTCGCGGTACACACCGGGTGGCACGGAAATCAAATCACGTTCGCCCAGCACCGCTTCCCAGCGTTCGCCGTCCTTCTCGCACACCACCTTCATCTTGCCGCGCATGACGAAAAAAACCTCCTCCACGTCGTAGTGGATGTGCGAGGGGCCGATGTTGCCGGCCGGAATCACCATGGTCGAGAACGTGAAGTGCGCGGCCGGCACCGTGTTGTTGTCGCTCGCCACACCGGTACCGCCGGTCCCCATGTAACGCATTTGCGCGCGGCGGTATTTCGGGTCGTAGTCGGCCTGGAACTTGAGCGCATCCCAGTCGTATCGACGGGTCGGGAAACGCGCCACGCGGCTCTCCAGCCACTGGGCGAAGGTCTGGCCTTCAGGGCACAGCATGCCGCTCTGGATCTCGGCCTCGGGAAGGATGTTCGCGTCCAGCAGGCCGCGCGGGTTGTAGACCGGCTGGTTGGCCGCAGGGGTATGGACAGGGGTGTTCATGGTGTTTCTCCGTATCAGTTCATGACAAAACCGCCGTTGACCGGCAGCAGTTGGCCCGTGATGAAGCCGCTGGCGCGCGTGAGCAGGAACAACGCGGCGGCGGTCACGTCTTCGGGCATCTGGGGCCGCGGGATGGCGCGGCCTTGCAGGTAATGGTGGTGCCGTTCCTCGGGCACGTAGGCGGTGGCTTCCACCAGCGTGAGGCCCGGCGCAATGGCATTCACGGTGATGCCCTGCGGGCCGAGCTCACGCGCCATGCTCCGCGTCATCGCGATCACGGCGCCCTTGCTGGCGATGTAGGCCATCAGGCGCGGTGCGCCCCACAAGGCGGTGTCCGAAGCCAGGTTCACCACCCGCCCGGTGCCCGATGCGGCCAGGTGCCGCTGAGCGGCGACCGTGGTCAACCAGGTGCCGCGCACGTTCACGTCCATCACGCGGTCCCACAGGGCTGCATCGAGCTGCTCCATGGTCTTGCCACCGGAGTTGGTGATGGCGGCGTTGTTGATCAGGCCGTCGAGCCCGCCGAGCGCTGCGGCAGCGGCATCGACACCGTCCGCGATGGACGCGCCGTCGGACAAATCCATCGGCACGTAATGCGCCGCGGCGCCGAGTTCGCTGGCCAGTGCCCGGCCACGCTCATGCAACACATCGCTGAGCACGACACGCGCACCTGCGGCCACCAGCGCGCGGGCAAAAGCCTCGCCCAGGCCGCGCGCCGCACCGGTCACCAGCACGCGGCGGCCGTGCAGGTGGATCTCGCAGGGCGCCGGGGTTTGCACGATGGTGTTCATGGTCCTGGTCATGCTGCACGGCGCTGGGCGCTGGGCAGGTAATGCAGCACGCGGCGCTCGGCCAGCACCACCGCGTAATACGCAAAGATGCCGATCACCGTGAGGGCCGCGATCACGACGAACACGGCCGCCGTGTTGCCCTGGCCTTCAAAAAACACCAGCATGTACCCCAGGCCGATGTTGCCGCCCACCAGCTCGCCGACCACCACACCGATCACCGCCAGCGTGCTGGCGATGCGCAGCCCGGAGAACAGTGCCGGCAGCGTGGTGGGGTACTCGACCATCGAGAACACCTGCATGCGGGTGGCCGAGAACGAACGCGCCAGATTGATCATGTCGGTGTCCATGGTGCGCATGGCCGACAGCACATTGATGAGCACCGGGAAAAACACGATCAGGATCGCCACCAGGATCTTCGGGTACACCGTGTAACCCAGCCACATCACGAACAGCGGCGCGAAGGCTACCTTGGGTGCGATCTGCAACGCCAGCAAGTAGGGTGACAACACCGCTTCGACGCGCGGCGACACACCCAGCGCGTAACCGATCAGGGCCCCGAGAATCGATCCGAGGACGAAGCCGATCACCACCTCCATGGCGGTGATGCCGGCGTGCCACAACAGGCGCTCCGTGTCCCAGATGCGTGCCGCCTCGCGCAGCACCTTGCTCAAGGGCGGCAACACGAACACCGGTACGCCCAGCCAGCCGGGACCGAATTGCCACAGCACCAGGAAAAACACGAGGACGGCCAAACTCCAGGCGGCCGTGACCAGGGAAGAGGTGTTGTCGGACATGGCGGTCGGCCGGCCTATTTACCCTGCACGAACTGGTTGGTGTACAGGTCCTTCAGCGGCGCCGCGGTGGGCACCACGCCATTGGCCACGTAGAACTTCTGCAGATCGGCCAGGCGGGTTTCGTCCATCATGCCGGGCACCTTCTGGTTCACATACACATACTTGTTGTAAAAGCCAAACATCTGTTCGATCGAGGCTTCCTTTCCTTTGTGCACGGTCACATGCTCGGCATAGACGCGGGCGGCCTCCTTCGGGTTGGACATGATGTCCTTCATGCCTTTGAGGGTGGCGCGCACGAGCTTCTGCACCAGCTGCGGGTTCTTCTGGATCGTCTCGTCCGACACCAGGATGGCCTGCGCCATGCTCTTGAAGTAAACGTCGGCCGGCAGGATATCGACCTTGGCGCCCGCCTCCATCGCCGTCACGGTCCAGTCGGGTGTTCCGGCCATGCCGCTGGCCTTCTTGGCCGCAAACTGCTGCCACACACCGGCCGGGCCTGCGGCCTGGATGTTGACGTCGTTCTTGGTCAGGCCCACCTTGCTGAGCATGCCCAGCAGTGCGTAATATGTGGTGTCGGTGTAAGCCAGCACGGTCACCGTCTTGCCCTTGAGCTCGCGCGGGCTTTCGATGTGTTCGTCCTGGTGCGTGACCAGTTGCATCAGCGAGCCCGAGCCCAGCACGGCAACCGCCTTGACCGGAATCCCCTGAGCGCGCGCGATGATTGGCGTGTCGCCAATGGCGCCGCCAATCACCGCATTGCCGGCCCCTACCTGCTTGGCAACGTCAACACCACCGCGTGCCGCGACGAACTTCACGTCCAGCCCTTCTGCCTTGTAATACCCCTTGGCCTGGGCCAGCATCCAGGGACCAAATGCTGGCAAGGTGCCTGGTGCCGGCAACAGGTAGGTGATTTCCTGCAGAGCCTGGGCCTGCGCGGCGCAGGGGGCGGCGACGCTGGCGGCCGCACACAGGGCCAGGCAGGCGCGGCGGGTGATGCACAAGGACAGGCGAGTTTTCATGGGAGTTCCAGGTTGGAGGGGCGACAGGTCGGGTCGTGAGGCCGAGAAGATTTCGCAGCGAGCGGGTCGAGGTGACGACGAGGTGCGGAACCGTGCAGGCGTACGGTGAGCACCACAAACGTCAGATCGGCACGCGCAGTAGAAAGATTCATGGCCTCAATGCACTTGGGTGTTGGCGTCGAGCTTGAGCAGGTCCATCAACTGGCCAACCAGCGGGCCGACCCGGTCGTGTTTGCGCCGTTGCATCGGGTTGTCGCGGCCGGGAATGTCCACCGTGATCTGCTCGATGATGGTGCCGGGCCGCTCGCTCATCACCAGGATGCGGTCCGACAGCGCCACGGCTTCGGCCAGGTCATGGGTGATGAAGAGCACCGTCTTGCCTTCTTTCGCCACAGTGCTGGCGAGGTCCTGCTGCAGGATCATCTTGGTCTGCGCGTCGAGCGCAGAAAAGGGCTCGTCCATCAGCAGCACCAGCGGGTCCACCGCCAGTGTGCGGGCGAGCGCCGCGCGCTGGCGCATGCCACCCGAGAGCTGGTTGGGGTAGTGCTCGCCGAAACCGTGCAAGTGGCACTGCTCCAGCAGCCTGGCGGATACCTCGCGCCGTGCAGCGGACTTGACGCCGCGCAGCTCCAGGCCGAACTCGATGTTCTGCGCGATCGTGCGCCACGGCATGAGCAGGTCTTTTTGCAGCATGAACGACACATGCTCATTCGGCCCGACCACCCACTCCCCCGCCACCTTGACCAGGCCGGCGCTGGGTCGGGCCAGGCCCGATCCCATGTTGAGCAAGGTGCTCTTGCCACAACCCGAGGGCCCGATGATGGACACGACCTCGCCGGGGGCAATGGCGAAGGTCACGTCGCGTGCGGCCAGCACTTCCTTGGAACCGCCGCGTGCGGCAAAACGCTTCTCGACACCGATGAATTCGATCGCCGGTACACCGGGTGGTGGTACGAACCGGTTCACGGGTTGTCCTCGGCCC
>JAYVRP010000768.1:0-16377 GCA_043776215.1 Rhodoferax sp.
GTGCACGCATGACTCGGGGCCGCCGTAGCTGGCTAAGCTTTCAACGTATGAAACTTTCATTCACAACACTTTGCCGGTTTTGACCGGCGCACAGGAGACCCACATGACCAGCACATCCACAGCCCCTTCCAGTCGCCTCGATGCCGTTGTGATCGGCGCCGGTTTTGCCGGCATGTACATGCTCCACCGCCTGCGCAAGCTCGGTCTGCAGGCCCGCGTCTTCGAGACCGGTGACGGCGTGGGCGGCACCTGGTACTGGAACCAGTACCCCGGCGCGCGCTGCGACGTCGAAAGCATGCAGTATTCCTATTCCTTCGACGAGCAGCTGCAGCAGGAGTGGGTCTGGAGCGAGCGCTACCCGCGCCAGGTGGAGATCCTGCGCTACCTCAACCATGTGGCGGACCGCTTCTCGCTGCGCACCGACATCTCCTTCGAAACCCGTGTCCTCAGCGCGGTCTACGAAGAAACCATCCGGCTCTGGACGGTCAAGACCGATCGCGGCGACAGCGTCGTCGCCCGGTACGTGATTTCGGCGGTGGGTTGCCTGTCGGCGGCCCAGGTGCCCGACATTCCCGGGCTCTCCACGTTCAAGGGCAGGTGGTACCACACCGGCCACTGGCCGCACGAGAAGGTCGACTTCAGCGGCAAACGCGTGGCCGTGGTCGGCACCGGGTCCTCCGGCATCCAGACCATTCCCGCCATCGCCAGGGAGGCGGCGCAGGTGGTGGTGTTCCAGCGCACGCCCAACTTCAGCGTGCCGGCCTGGAACGGGCCGCTCGGCATCGAGGCGCAGAACGCCTGGAAGGCCGACTTCGCCGCGCACCGCCAACTGGCGCGCACCACCAAGTCGGGCATCCTGTACCAATACCCGACCCGCGCGGTGACCGATGTCACAGCCGAAGAACTCGAGGCCGAGTACGAGAAGCGCTGGGCGCGCGGTGGCCCGGGCTTCATGCACTGCTTTACCGATATCCTGACCAACAAGGCCTCCAACGACACCTTGGTTGCGTTCGTGCACCGCAAGATCCGCGCGATCGTGAAGGACCCGGCCGTAGCCGACCTGCTGTGCCCGACCGACCACCCGATCGGCTCCAAGCGCATCTGCGTCGACACCGGCTACTACGAGACCTTCAACATGCCGCATGTGAAACTCGTGAACATCAAGGCCAGTCCGATCCAGGAGGTCCTGCCCAACGGCATCCGTACCAAGGACGCCACCTACGAGGTCGACGCAATCGTGTTCGCAACCGGATACGACGCGGTCACTGGCGCCATCGTGAAGATCGACATACGTGGCAAGGCCGGCCAGTCGCTGAAGGAAAAATGGACGGAAGGGCCGCGCTGCTACATGGGCCTCATGAGCCACGGCTTTCCCAACCTGTTCTTCCTTACCGGGCCGGGCAGCCCTTCCATCCTGACCAATGTCGTGGTGTCGATCGAGCAGCATGTCGACTGGACGGCGCGCTGCATTGACCACATGGAGAAAAAGGGTGTCAAGGCCGCGGAGGCGAACCAGGCCGAGGAGGATGCCTGGGTCGACACTGTCAACGGCCTGGCCGCCAACACGCTGTTCCCGTCCACTGCATCCTGGTTCATGGGGGCCAACATCCCCGGCAAGCCGCGCGTCTTCCTGCCCTACATCGGGGGCCTTGGCAAATACACCACGCTGTGCGAGGAAGTGGTTGCCAACGGCTACAGCGGATTCACGATGGCCTGAGCCCAGGGCCAAGCAGCCACCCAAAAACCCACGGACGCACGCCCCATGACGAAACCCGCAGCCACCGAGCCCGGCACCCGAACACAGTCCATCGGCGTCGTCGGTGGCGGAACCATGGGTGTGGGCATCGCTTATGTCTACGCGGCCGCCGGCTGGCAGACCACGGTCGCCGAGCCCGATGACGCTCGTGCCCGGGCAATGCAGGAAATCATCAAGGACACTGCAGGTCAGGGCGTGAAGCGCGGCAAGCTCAGCACCGACCAGGCGGCACAGTTGGTAGCCACTGTGCGCCGAGTGGTGTCGATCGCCGACCTGCCGATGCACCTGGACCTCGTGGTCGAGACCGTGCCCGAGCGTCTTGAGCTGAAGCGCGAGGTGCTGGCGGCGATCGAGCTGCGCGCGCCGCGCATCATCGCCTCCAACACCAGCGCCCTGTCGATCGATGTGCTTGCCGCCGGCCTGCGCGACCCGGCGAGTTTCCTGGGCATGCATTTCTTCAACCCGGTGTGGTCGCTGGCGATGGTCGAGCTGATCCGCGGCGCCAAGACATCGGAGGCCACGCTGGCGCTGGCGCAGGGTTTCGCCACAGCCACCGGCAAGCAGACCATCACGGTGCGCGACGTGCCGGGTTTTGCCACCAGCCGGCTCGACCTGATCGCCTCGCTGGAGGCCATGCGCATGTTGCAGGACGGTGTGGCTAGTGCGGAAGACATCGACAAGGCGATGGTGATCGCCTACCGCCACCCGATGGGCCCGCTGCGCCTGAGCGACATCGTGGGCCTGGACGTGCGGCTGGACATCGCGCGCAACCTGGCGGTCGAACTGGGCGACCGGTACGCGCCACCGCAGATCCTGCAGGACAAGGTCGCTGCTGGTGAACTTGGCCGCAAGAGCGGCCGCGGCTTCTTCGACTGGCCGGCCGACGCGCACCAGGGTGTTGCGCGTGGCAAGGCCTGAACACGCTCCCTTCCATCTTTTTCAACCCGAGGCTTCAGCATGGCATCCCTTTTTGGCTCCGCGCTGGTCGACACGTCCGACCACCACCAGATCCTGCGCGAGAGCGTTGGCAAACTTGTCGGCAGTTTTGGCCGGTCCTATTTCCAGGGCGTCGTCAAGCGCAAGGAAAAGCCCGACGCACTCTGGGCGGCGCTGGGCGAGGCCGGTTTCCTGGGGGTGTTCATTGCCGAGAAGTACGGCGGTGGCGGCAGCGGCCTGGCCGACTACAACGTCGTGGTCGAGGAAACAGCGGCGCAAGGCTGCCCGGTGCTGTCGCTGGTAATCGGCTCGATCTGCGCGCCGATCATCGAGCAGCACGGCTCCGAGGCCATGAAGCAGAAGTGGCTGCCCGGCCTGGCCAGCGGCAAGCTGAGGCTGGCGTTTGCGATCACCGAGCCCAACGCCGGCACCAACACCCACAAGATCACCACCACTGCGCGCAAGGACGGAGACGGCTGGCTGCTGAGCGGCTCCAAGTTCTGGACCTCCGCCGTGGACGAGGCCGACGCCATCCTGGTCGTTGCGCGCGGCGAACATGCGGACGTCCGCGGCCGCCATCCGCTGTCGCTGTTCGTGGTGCCGACCGATGCGCCGGGCATCACCAAGTTCCCGATCGAGACCGTGCTGCATGTGCCGGAGACGCAGTTCACGGTGTTCTTCGACAACGTCAGGATGGGCCCGGAGGCACTGATCGGCGAGGAGGGCCAGGGCCTGCGCCATGTGTTCGCCGGGCTCAACCCGGAGCGCGTATGTGCGGCCGCCATCAACAACGGCATTGCGCGTTACGCGCTGGAAAAAGGCGCACAGTACGCGTCCGAGCGTGCGGTCTGGGGCACGCCCATCGGCGCGCACCAGGGCATCGCGCACCCGCTGGCCAAGTCCTTCATTGCCGTGCAGCAGGCGCGATTGATGACCGCCCGGGCCGCCGAGTTGTTCGATGCCGGTTCGCCCGACGCGGGTGAGGTTGCCAACATGGCCAAGTTCGCCGCCGCGGATGCCTCGCTCGAAGCGCTGGACCAGGCGATCCAGACCCATGGCGGCCTGGGCCTGTCGATGGAGTACGGCCTGGCCGACCTGTGGTTCATCGCGCGGCTGCACAAGACCGCGCCGGTGAGCCGCGAGATGATCCTGAATTTCGTGGCCCAGCACAGCCTGGGGCTGCCCAAGAGTTATTGACCGGCTGCAGTGAGCACCGCCCGGCCGCCCGAAGGGCTTCGAATCGCAGCGCGCTGCGCGGAGGTTGATTTGTGATATTCACCCTGGCCAACATCGTGCGACAGCACGCGCAAGCGACGCCCGACGCGCCGGCGCTCACCTTCGAGGGTGCGACGCAGACGTTCGCCCAACTCGACGCGCGCAGTTCCCGCGCTGCCAACGCACTGCTGGCCCTTGGCGTGCGCAGCGGCGACCGCGTGGCCCTGCTCACGAAGAACGCGCCGGAGTATTACGAGTTGATCTTCGCCTGCAGCAAGATCGGCGCAATCCTGGTGGGGCTCAACTGGCGCCTGGCTCCACCGGAGATCACCGCCATCGTGGCGGACGCCTTGCCCAGCTTGATCGTGCTGGGGCCCGGCGAGCAGGGCCTGCTGGAGGACGCGGCGCGTCGGTCGCCCGGCCTGCGCCAGGTGCTGATGCTAGGCGCGGGATACGACGCCTGGTGCGCCGCCGGTTCCGCCACCGACCCCGGTTTTTCCGGTGCGCCGGACGAAGTGACGCTGCTGCTCTACACCTCGGGCACCACCGGGGCGCCCAAGGGTGTGATGCTGACCAACCACGGCATGTCGTTCACGCCGCGCTTGGGCTCCGAGATCTGGGGCATGGGCCGCTCCAGCGTCAATCTGGTGGCGATGCCGATGTTCCATATCGGTGGCATCGGAAACGGCCTGGGCACGATGGCGCACGGCGGCCACACCGTGCTGATGCGCGAGGTCGACACCACCAAGGCGATCGCGAACATCCAGCAGTACCGCGTGACCCATGCCTTCTTCGTGCCCGCAGTGATCCATTCGCTGCTGCAGACACCGGGGGTGGAGCAGGCCGACCTGTCCAGCCTGCAATTGCTCAAGTACGGCGCCTCGCCGATTGGCGACGCCCTGCTGCGCCGCGCCATCGAGGTGCTGGGTTGCCGCTTCATGCATGTCTACGGCATGACGGAGGCCTCGGGCACCATCGTCGCGCTGGCACCCGAGGACCACGACCCCGGCGGCCCGCGCACATCTTTGCTGCGTTCCTGCGGCCGGCCTTTTCCATGGGTGGAGATGCGCGTCATCGACCCCGACACGCTGCAGGACGTGAAAACCGGCGACGTCGGCGAGATCTGGGTCAGGACCGGCATGCTGATGAACGGTTACTGGAACAAGCCCGAGGCGACTGCCGAGACGATTATGCCCGGCGGCTGGTTGCGCACCGGCGACGCGGCCTACCGCGACGAGGGCGGTTATGTGTACCTGTTCGACCGCTTCAAGGACATGATCGTGTCTGGTGCCGAGAACGTGTACCCCGCGGAGGTGGAGAACGTGTTGTCCGACCACCCCGCGATCCTGGAGGTGGCGGTGATCGGCGTTCCACATGAGCGCTGGGGCGAAACCGTCAAGGCGGTGGTGGTGTGCAGGCCGGGGCAACAGGTGGCACCGGATGAGCTGATCGCCTTTGCGCGTACGCGCCTGGGCAAGTTCAAGTGCCCGACATCCGTTGATTTCACCGATGTGCTGCCGCGCAATGCGTCGGGCAAACTGCTCAAGCGCGAGTTGCGCCGGGTCTTCTGGAAAGGGCTCGACCGTGCCATCCACTGAACACCCGCCACCGATCATCGGCCTGATGCGCCGTTGGGTGGTGGATTTCTTCAACTGCCACGACGCATCGGTGTGCCGCGACATCCTCGCACCCGACTACACGTTGCGCATCGGGGACCACACCATTGCGGGGCGCGACGCCCAGTACATTCCGGCCGTGCAGAAGCAACTCGACCAGTTTCCCGGGCTGGGCATGACAGTGCACCGCGTGCTGGTCGGGCAGGACCAGATCGCGCTGCAGTTCACCGAACATGGCGCCTCGGGCGGGGCCGGTGGCAGGGTTGCCTGCTGGTCGGGGGTGGCGCTGTACCGATGCCATGGCTCACGCCTTGTTGGTTGTGTGGCGCAGGAGGACTACATGGCCCGCCAGCGCCAGCTGAAGTCCGGCATGGCGGACCCCATCGACCGGCCCGCTGCGGCACCGTGGGACGAAATCGCTCACGCGCCGGACCCGCAGGCCGAAGCCGTGGTGCGGCGCTGGTTGCACCAATCCTGGCCACCCTCGGCAAAGCAGGTGGCGTGTGATGACGAACATGTGGCCGACCTGGCGCCGCTGGCGTTCGAGGTGGCCGATGCCGAGGTGACCGACATCTTCTCGTCCGGCTCCAGCGTGGCCTTCCATGTGCGTCAGACCGGGCGTTACCTGTCGGGACTGCCAGGGCTTGCGGCCAGCGCGCGTTCTGCGGTGGTGTATGGTGCCGGCATCGTCACTGTGATGGATGGCGAGGTCCACACGGGCCGGGTCATCCGCGACCGCGCCGGCTTGCGCCGCGCGCTGCTCGCCGTCTGACCCCGTACCCGCTCACGACGCCGTTGGCCAGAATGGGAGGAACTTCATGCGCGTATTGATCACCGGAGCCAGCCGCGGCATCGGCCGGGCAGTGTGCATCCGGCTGGCGCGCGACGGCGCGCAGTTGGCGGCGTGTGCATCGGCGCACGGTGACGAGCTCGATACCCTCGTTGCGGAGATCCGAAGTGCGGGCGGCGTCGCGGTGCCGCTGCTTGGCGACCTGCGCGACGGCACCACGCCGGCGCGCCTGGTGCGCGAGGCTGCGGCTGCGCTGGGCGGGCTTGACGCAGTGGTCGGCAATGCCGGCATCTCTTCGCCTGGCCCACTGGCGACGCTGGACGTGGCCGACTGGGATCGCGTGTTTGCAGTCAACCTGCGCGCGCAGTTCCTGCTGGCCCAAGCCGCGCACCCATGGCTGCAGCGCAGCCGTGGCAGCCTGGTCACCATCGCGTCCATGTCGGGTGTGCAGCCCTATGCCGGCATCGGCGCCTACAGCGCCACCAAGGCGGCACTGATCATGCTGACGCGCCAGTTGGCGCAGGAGTGGGCGGCCGACGGCATCCGAGTCAACTGCATCTCGCCCGGGCTGGTACGCACGCCGCTGGCCCAGGCGGTGTACGACCGGCCCGAGGCGCGCAGCGCGCGCGAAGCGCTGGTGCCGGTGCACCGCATAGGCGAAGCAGGGCCCGACATCGCCGGCACAGTCGCCTTCCTGCTCGGGCCGGACGCCGCCTACATGACCGGGCACAACCTGCTGGTCGACGGCGGCCTGCTCGACTCGGTGCAGACCCATCTTGCCGGCCGTCCGCGGACCGGCTCCTGAACAACCAAGGCCACCATGTCCGATGAAGTGCTCGTCACCCGCGAAGGCCACACGCTGGTCGTCACCATCAACCGCCCGCAGGCCCGCAATGCGCTCAACCGCGCGGCGTCCGAGGCCATCGCCCGCGCCATGGACCAGCTCGACCAGGACGCGGACCTGGTGATCGGCATCCTGACCGGCGCGGGCGCGCACTTCTGCGCCGGCATGGACCTCAAGGCTTTCCTGCAGGGCGAACGTGTGGAACTCGATGGCCGCGGCCTGGCCGGCATGACCGAGACCCCGCCGCGCAAGCCGGTCATCGCTGCGGTGGAGGGGTATGCCCTGGCGGGCGGTTGCGAACTGGTGCTCGCCTGCGACCTGGTGGTGGCCGCCGACAACGCGAACTTCGGCATCCCGGAGGTCAAACGCGGCTTGATTGCAGGTTCGGGTGGTTTGGTCCGTCTGCCGCAGCGCATCCCGCGCCAGATCGCGCTGGAGTATGCATTGACCGGTGCCATGCTGCCAGCGAAGGAAGCGCGGCAGTGGGGCCTGGTGAACCGGCTGACCGAGCCCGGCCAGGCACTGGACGGCGCACGCGAGCTGGCGCGCGCCATCTCTGCGAACGGGCCGCTCGCGGTGCAGATGACCAAACGTGTGATGGCCGAGTCACCTGCCTGGCCCGCGCAGGAACTGTGGGGCCGCCAGAGGGAAATTCTCGAGCAGGTGATCGCGAGTCAGGACGCGCGCGAAGGGGCGTTGGCGTTTGCCGAGAAACGGGAGCCGCGCTGGAAGGGTGCGTGAGCGGCGTCATGGGGAAGAAGGGGTTCTGCACCGCCTTCGTGGCGGACAGCCCCAGGGCGCCCTGCCCGAAACAGTTCAGGATCAAAGCCGGCATCACCAGACCGAACCATGCCCATTGAATGGGAGTCTGGCCAAAGTGGCGAATGTCGGCGTAAAGCGCCTCCGCCCCGGTCACGCACAGGAAAATTGCGCCCAGCGTGATGAACGCCAACTGGTAGTGTTCAATCGCGAACTCCAACCCGTAGCGCGGTGAAAGTGCCATCAACACCGAGGGTTGCCGATGATGGGGACCAGCCCGGTCAGCCCGTTCGCGAGGAACCAGCGCACCATGGCCGGGCCGAAATCCCGACCCATTTCGGCAGTTCCACGCTTCGTGTGGGAAAGGAAGCCCGCGAAAATTTCATCCTGGGCCGGGTTTAGGCCGTTGGTGGCACCGGGAAGGGCGGTGCAGCGGCGAGCTCGCGTCTACCAGGGCGCCGTCGAGAACCCGCCGTCCACCGCGATGATCTGCCCGGTGACATAGGCCGACGCACGCGAGGAGAGAAACACCGAGATACCCGCCATGTCGTCGGGTTCGCCCAGGCGGCCCATCGGGCACTTGGCGCGGAACTCGTCACCGCGCTCCTCCAGCGTGGCGGCCATCATCTTGGATGGGAAGGGGCCGGGCGCGATCGCGTTGACTGTGATGTTCTGCCGCGCCAGGCGCTGCGCCAGCACGCGCGTGAGGTGGTGCACCGCGGCCTTGCTGGTGGAGTACGCATAGTTCTCCAGCGCCGGCACTCTGAAACCGTCGATCGAACCGACGTTGATGATGCGACCCGGGTCGCCGGGCACGGCCGACTGTTCGAGCAGTGGTGTGCAGAAACGCGCCAGGTGGAACACCGCCTTGACGTTCAGCGCCAGCACCTTGTCCCAGGCCGAGTCGGGGTATTCGGCGAATGGCGCGCCCCAGGCGGCGCCAGCGTTGTTGACCAGCACATGCAGCTTGCCTTCGCGCTCCTTCAATTCAGCCGCAAAGCGTTCAGCCTCGGCCACGTTGGAGACGTCCATCGGCAGGGCGGCGCACTCGCCAAATGCCGACAACTCCGCCACAGCGGCGTCGCAAGTGGCCTTCTTGCGCGAGCAGACATAGACTTTGGCGCCGGCCTGCACGAGCCCGCGCGAGATCATCAGGCCGATGCCCTGCGCGCCGCCGGTGACGACGGCGACCTTGCCGGCCAACGAAAACAGGTTTGTCATGGTGGATCCTTTTCAGTGGGTGGAAACGACCCGCGATCAGGCCCTGCGTCGCGCTTTCTCGCGGGTTTTCCCGAGTTTACCAGCAAGTAGGTAATAATTACCATCGGTAGTATGCAAAGGCGCAGGAGTAGTCATGCGCCGGGCCATCTGCTCGGAAAGGACCGGATACTGTGGGCTTGGAACATCAGGAACAAAGGGCCGACTGCGGCTCCGGGACGGTGGACGCCGTCGTCGTGGGTGCCGGTTTCGCCGGCCTCTATGCCTTGCACCGCCTGCGCCAGGCGGGGTTCTCGACCCGGGTGTTCGAGCGGGCGGACGACGTGGGCGGCGTCTGGAACTGGAACCGCTATCCCGGTGCGCGCTGCGACGTGGAGAGCATGCAGTACTCGTATTCGTTTTCCGAGGAGCTGCAGCAGGAATGGCATTGGCCGGAGCGCTTTGCGGCGCAGCCCGACATCCTGGCCTACGCACAGCATGTGGCCGCGCGCTTTGGCCTGCGTGCCGGAATCAGCTTCGGCACCGGCGTCACCAGCGCGCACTACCACGACACCCGGGGGCTGTGGGAGGTGTGCACCGACCGTGGCGAGCGCGTCTGGAGCCGGTTTTGCATCATGGCCACCGGGTGCCTGTCGTCGGCCCGTATGCCGGAGATCGAAGGGCTCGACGATTTCCGGGGCAAGACCTTCCACACCGGTGCGTGGCCGCATGAAGGCGTGGCTTTCACCGGGCAGCGGGTGGGCGTGATCGGCACCGGTTCCTCCGGCATCCAGGCCATCCCGATGCTGGCCCAGCAGTCGGCGCAGCTGTTCGTGTTCCAGCGCACCGCGAACTTCAGCGTGCCGGCGCGCAATGCCCCGATGGACGACGCGTACGAGCGCTCCTGGAAGGACAACTATGCCGCCCTGCGCCAGCGCGCGCGCGACGACACCACCTCGGGCACTGTCTACGAGAAGAGCACGCGCAAGGCACACGAGGCCGAGCCGGCGGAGCGCCAGCGGGAGTACGAACGGCGCTGGGCCCGCGGCGGCGTGAACTTCATGCACTCGTTTAACGACCTGATGCTGGACGTCGAGTCCAACGCGACAGCGGCGGACTTCGTGCGCGACCAGATCCGCGCCACGGTGCGCAAGCCCGAGGTCGCCGAACTGCTGGCGCCCAAGGACCACCCGATCGGCGCCAAGCGTATCTGTGTCGACACGCACTACTTCGACACCTACAACCGCGACAACGTGACGCTGGTCGACCTGCGCGCGACCCCGATCGAGCGTATCACTGCCACCGGCGTGCAGACCTCGGGCGCCCACTACCCGCTGGACAGCCTCGTGTTCGCCACCGGTTACGACGCCATGACCGGCGCCCTGCTCCGGATGGACATCCGTGGTCGCGCCGGCCTCAGCCTGGGCCGTGCCTGGGAGTCGGGCCCGCGTACCTACCTGGGCCTGATGGTGGCGGGGTTCCCGAACCTGTTCACCGTCACCGGGCCGGGCAGCCCGTCGGTGCTGGCGAACATGATCTTCGCCATCGAGCAGCATGTCGACTGGATCGTGCGCTGCATGGAGGACCTGCGTGCGCGCGGGGCCGACAGCATCGAGGCGCAGTCCGCGGCGCAGGATGCGTGGGTCGAGCAGGTCAATGAGATCGCCACCCGCACGGTGTTCCTGCAGGCCAATTCCTGGTACGTGGGCGCGAACGTGCCCGGAAAACCACGGGTCTTCATGCCCTATGCCGGTGGTGTGGTGCCATACCGCCAGAAATGCGAGGAGGTGGTGACCAGGGGCTACGAGGGTTTCAGCATTTCGCAGCACAGCCAGACCGCCATGGCATCGGCATCGTGAGCGCCGACGCCGGGAGCGCCGGCCCCCTGGGGCGCTGTGTCGTGCGCTCGCTGGTGCGTACGGGTTTTGCGCGACCGGACCCGGCGCTGGTGGCGCAGATCGCACATGCCGATGTGACGCGCCTGAGCGAGTTGGTGGGCCGCATGTACACCATGGATGGGTCGATCCGCCCGCTCGGTGGCAGCGCCTTGCCGGTGGCTGGTGTCGTGAGCACGGCCAAGTGCCCGCCCGGTGACAACCTCGGGCTGGTGAAGGCACTGACGCTGGTCGAGCCGGGTGATGTGCTGGTGGTGGATGCCCAGGGTTTTCGTGACTGGTGCCTGGGCGGTTTCCAGTTGCTGCGCCATGCGCGCGACCAGCGCGGCCTGGCGGCGCTGGTGGTCAACGGTGCCTACCGCGATGTGGCCGAGGCACGGGATGCCGGCTTTCCGGTCTATGCGCTGGGCGTAGCGCCCTGGTCCGGCCCCAAGGCGGGCCCGTGCGAGGTCAATGTGCCGGTGTGTTGTGGTGGCGTGGTGGTCGCCCCCGGCGACGTGCTGGTGGCCGGCGAAGAGGGTATTGTGGTGGTGCCGGCACGCAGCCTGCGCGCCGTGGCCGACGCATTGCAGGCTTCCACCGCGGCGCACGGTGACCCGGATGCGTTGCGCAAGCTGTTTGCACGCGCCGAAGCCATGGACTGCGACCACGAGCCCGCGCGGTGGGCGCAATGATTACCTGAGGAACTGACTCCAATGCCGTCTTCTTCCACTGATTCCCTGGTCTGGTTCATCACCGGCTGCTCCACCGGTTTCGGCCGCGAACTTGCCAGGCGGGTGCTGGCGCGTGGCGCCCGTGCCGTAGTCACCGCCCGCGACAAGACCGGTGTGGCCGACCTGTCGCAGGGTCACGCCAATCGTTGCCTGGCGCTGGACCTGGATGTGACCGATCCGGCGCAGATCGGCGCTGCGGCGCAGGCGGCGCAGGAGCGCTTCGGCCGCATCGACGTACTGGTCAACAACGCCGGTTATGGTTACCAGGCGGCCGTCGAGGAGGGTGACGACCGGGAGATCCGCGCCATGTTCGACACCAATGTGTTCGGCCTGTTCGCGATGACGCGGGCGGTCCTGCCCGGCATGCGGGAGCGGCGCTCGGGGCATGTGATGAACATCACCTCCGTCGCCGGTCTGGTGGGGTTTGCCGGCTCGGGCCACTATGCAGCCTCCAAGCACGCGGTCGAGGGCTGGTCGGACGCGCTGGCGGCCGAGGTGGCGCCGCTGGGAATCCGCGTCACCTGCATCGAACCCGGGCCGTTTCGCACCGATTTCGCGGGGCGCTCCCTGCGCCAGACGCCCACGCGGATCGCGGACTACGAGGCCACGGCCGGTGTCCGGCTGCGCGGCACCGTCGAGGGCAGCGGCCAGCAGCCCGGCGACCCCGAGCGCGCCGCCGAAGCCATGCTGCTGGTCAGCGAACATCCCGATCCGCCGCGCCACCTCGTCCTCGGCTCCTTTGGCGCCGGCGTGGTGATCGATGTCCTCAAGCGCACCCTCGCCGAAGTCGAGGCCTGGCGCGCCACTTCGGCCGGCGCCGACTTTCCGAAGTCCTGACAAAGCTCGCGCCGAACCAGCCGATGGTGTTCGCCCTGTGAAGGGGCAGGAAGCACCAAGGGTTATCCCTAGTATCTTTCTAATGGTCTGACAATAAAATTGCTCAACAATTAATGCAAAGGTTCAAATACGCTTCGCTTCCAGCGGCGTTGAACCGGTTCACTAGGGGGACACGGATGGACAAGCAGAGTGCGGCGACCTTCGTGTCGGCCGGCCAACGGACCTGGCGACTGGCCGCCGTGCCTCGGTTTTTGCGCGGGCGCTTGCCCGCCCGCCTCGCCACGCTCGCGGTGTGGGCCATGTGCCTGGGCCTGGGGGCCGCGCAGGCCCAGACCGACGCTTACCCGTCACGTCCGGTGCGCATCGTGGTGCCGTTCGGACCCGGCAGTGGCACCGACATCGCGACCCGGCTGATCGCCCAGCATCTGGAGGCCGCGCTCAAGCAGGGTGTGGTCACGGACAACCGCCCTGGCGCCAGCGGTTCGATCGCAGCTGCGGCAGTGGCGCGTGCCACGCCGGACGGCTACACGCTGCTGATGGGCACCAATTCCACCCATGGCGCGAACTCCGGCCTGATCGCCAAGATGACCTACGACCCGATCAAGGACTTCGTGCCGGTCGGCCTGGTGGGTATCTTCTCGAGTTTCCTGGTGGTGAACCCGGCCCTGCCGGTGCGCACGCCGGCGGAGCTGATCGCCTACGGCAAGGCGAACCCGAAGACGCTGACATTCGCAGCCGGCAATACGTCGAGCCTGATCATGGGCGAGATGTTCGGTCGTGGCACCGGCATCGAGATGCTGCGTGTGCCCTACACCAGCAACCCGGCGGGCCTGACCGATGTGATTGCCGGGCGCGTCTCGGTGATGTTCCCCGACATCGGCTCGAGCATCGCCCATGTCAAGGCCGGCTCGGTGCGTGCATTGGCCGTCGTGACCCTGGGCGAGCGCAGCCCGATGGCGCCCGAGCTGCCGACGGTGGCCGAAACCGTGCTGCCGAATTTCCACTTCATCGGGTGGATTGGCCTGTTCGCGCCCGCCGGTACGCCGGCACCGGTGGTGGCCAGGCTTTCCACGGAAATGCAGAAGATCATGGCGCTGCCCGAGGTCGGCCAGCGTTTCCAGCAGATGGGCGCCGATGCCAAGTGGATCGGCCCGGCCGAGTTCCGCACTTTCGTGGGCAATGAAGTCACCCGCCTGCCCAAGATCCTCGCCGATATCGGCGTGCAGCCGCAATAGACCCGTGCCGCTGCACCCGGTGATCCAGCAGGCGCTCGCCATCGCAGCGGGTTTGCCCGCCTACAGCGAGATCCCGATTGCGCAGGCGCGCGCGCAGGCCATGGCGCCTTATCTGGGTCTGAAGTCGCCGGTGCAGGTGGCGGCAGTGCGCGACCTTGCCATCGACGGGCCGGGCGGTCCGCTGCCGGTCAGGGTCTATACGCCGGCAGGCGCCGGTCCGCATCCAGTGCTGGTGTTCTTCCATGGCAGCGGGTTCGTGGTGCTGGGCCTCGACTCGCATGACGACCTGTGCCGGCGTCTGTGTGCCGGTGCATCCTGCATGGTGGTGTCGGTCGACTACCGGCTGGCGCCGGAGCACAAATTCCCGGCCGCCCCCGACGACTGCCTGGCAGCCACGCGCTGGGCGGCTGACAACGCGCGTGAATTTGGTGGCGACGCCTCGCGCATGGCCTTGGCCGGCGACAGCGCCGGCGCCTGCCTGGCCGCCGTCACCGCATTGCGCCTGCGCGACCAGGCCGGCCCGCCCCTGCGCGGACAGTTGTTGTTCTACCCGGTCACCGACTATCCCTCGGTGCTGCCCCAGTCGTACCACACCTACGCCACCGGGTACGGACTCACCAGTGCCGGCATGTTGTGGTTCTGGGAGCAGTACCTGCCACACCCCGGCGCCGGCGCCCACCCCCATGCCTCGCCGCTGCGCATGGAGACCCCGGCAGGGCTGCCCGCCGCGTATGTCGTCGTGGCCGAGTACGACGTGTTGCGCGACGAGGGCGACGCCTACGCCCGCCGGCTGCACGCGGCGGGCATTCCTGCCGTGTCGCGCTGCGCCAGCGCCATGAACCATGGCTTTCTGAAATTCGCCGGTGTGATCCCCGAAGTGCGTGCCGAAATCGATACGGCGTGCCAGTGGCTCGACGGCGTTTTGCGCGCCTAAGCCGACCGTTCACCGGAACATTCCACTTCCACCATGCTCGACCTCACCCCCGTCAGTGTTCCCAAGGCCGCCGATGTGCTGGCCGGCATCCTGCGCGAGAAGATCCTCGAGGGCGACCTGCAGGAGGGCGCCGACCTGCCCAACGAGCGCGACCTCGGCGTGCAAAGCGGCCTGTCGCGCGCCTCGGTGCGCGAGGCCCTGCGCATCCTGGAGGGCGAGGGCCTGATCGCCACACGCACCGGGCGCAACGGCGGCTCGGCGGTGCTGCGCCCTAGCAGCGCCACCATCGAACGCTCGGTGGGAATTTTCATCCGTGGCCAGCGCATCCGTTTCGAGGCGGTGCTGGAAACCCGCGCCGCGATCGAGCCGCCGTCCGCGCGTTTCGCCGCCTTGCACCGCACCGATGCCGACATCGCGGAGATGGAGCGCAGCCATGCCACGCTCCAGCGGGCCTCCGAAGCAGGGGATGTGGCTGCCTACGTGCGGGCCAACCTCGACTGGCATGTGCAGGTGGTGCGTGCCAGCCACAACGAATTGCTGATCGCCTTCATTTCGGCGGTGTCGCAATCGGTGTATGTGGCAACCGATGTCGAAGGATTCAACTCGACCGATGTGCGCAATGCCGTGATACGTGCGCACCAGCAGGTGATGGACGCCATCAAGGCACGCGACGGTGACGCAGCGGCGCGGCGCATGGCGCGCCATGTCGGCGCCTACATCACCGACATCCAGCAAACCCAGGACCCGCTTGTCGACGACAGGCGCAAGGAGAAATAGACAATGGCAGGTGTAGTGGGCATCGACGTTGGTGGCACGTTCACCGACCTCTACTATTCGGGCGACGCGAAGCAGCCGCACAAGATCCTGAAGGTGCCCACCACACCGCAGGACCCTTCCATCGGCATGCTCAATGCGCTCAAGGCGGCGGGCCTCGGCCCTGACGACCTCGATGCCATCCTGCATGGCACGACGATCGCCACCAACGCGGTGATCGAGCGGCGTGGCGCGCGCTGCGCGCTGGTCACGACCAGCGGCTTTCGCGACATCCTTGAACTCGGCCGGCGCGACCGCCCCACCATGTACGGGCTGGAGGGCACGCATGAGCCGCTGGTGCCGCGTGACCTGCGTTTCGAGGTCGACGAGCGGCTCGACTTCGAGGGCAAGGTGCTGCTGCCGCTGGACGTGGCCGGCCTGCGCGCCGTCGGCGAGACGCTCAAGGAGCTCGAGGTCGAGTCGGTCGTGATCGCCTTCATGCACGCTTACGCGAATCCGGCGCACGAACTGCAGGCGCGCGACATCCTGGCCCGGATCCATCCCGCCTGGGAACTGGTGGTGGCGACCGACGTGGTGCGTGAGTACTACGAGTTCGAGCGCACCAGCACGGCGGTGGTACAGGGCTACCTGCAGCCGCTGGTGGCGCGCTATGCCAGGAACCTGGCGATCCAGCTCAAGAACTGGGGCTACCAGCGCGACGTGGCGATCATGCAGTCCAACGGCGGCGTGGCGCCGCTGCGCCAGCTCGGCGCGCGGTCGGCCTACATCGTGCGCTCGGGCCCGGCGGCCGGCGTGATCGCGGCGGCGCGGCTGGCGGCTGAAGCCGGTTTCAGCCACATCATCACCGGTGACATGGGCGGCACGAGTTTCGACGTC
>JAYVRP010000769.1:0-4487 GCA_043776215.1 Rhodoferax sp.
CCGGAGAGGCGTCCGACCACACCCTTCGCTGCATCGCAGGCAATTTGCACCTGCGTGGTCATGGGCAACATGTCCGGAAAAAGGCGAAAGTGGGTCAGCACCGTGCCATCTATTTTCTTGGCATCTACGTGTGCCTGCGCCTTGTCCAAAATGCTTGACAGGTTGCCGAGGATGTTGATGAAGCGCGGCACACTCGCCTGGTACATGGAAATCGTCATGAATGAATCCTGGTGGTTGGAAAGATTGGGGGATACCCCGTCGCATGGTAGTGCCAATGCCTCCTTCGCGCGGCCATCGGTGACATTGACGTTGGCCACAGATACTTCTCTGATGGCGGGCGAACCACTGTCCAGACGACACAACAGGCGGATTTGGCCTCAGACGTGAACCCAGCGTCCGGGGTTGTGCGACATCGTTATGAATTAGTTGACGAGCCTTGACCCCGGCACTGGCTCTACAGTTAGGGCTGCTTGGTTCCCCACCTGACCCGGTTGGCCGCTTCACCATGCGGGAAGGCCCGTCGTGGGCAATTGTACGGCCTGAGAAGGCATTGCACACGGGCGCCAGCATTGTTATGGCGGGTGGTGGTGGCGTCAGCACACTCACTAGAATCATCGAATGTCTTATGTCGTGCTGGCCCGCAAGTACCGTCCGAAAAACTTCATGGAGATGGTCGGGCAGGAGCATGTCGTGCGGGCGTTGACCAATGCGCTGGACTCGCAGCGCCTGCACCATGCGTACCTGTTCACCGGCACTCGCGGAGTGGGCAAGACGACGATCTCCCGAATCCTTGCCAAATCGCTGAATTGCGTCGGCGCCGATGGCGCCGGAGGCATTACCTCCATTCCGTGTGGTGTGTGCCAAGCGTGCCAGGATATCGACGCAGGGCGATTCATTGATTACACGGAACTCGACGCCGCGTCCAACCGCGGTATCGACGATGTCCAGACGCTGCTGGAGCAGGCGGTCTACAAGCCAGTGCAAGGGCGTTTCAAGGTCTTCATGGTGGACGAGGTCCACATGCTGACGGGGCCGGCGTTCAATGCCATGCTCAAGACCCTGGAGGAGCCGCCCGAATACCTCAAATTTGTGCTCGCCACAACCGATCCGCAAAAGGTCCCGGTGACAGTGCTGTCGCGGTGCCTGCAGTTCAACCTCCGGCCCATGGCCCCCGAGACGATTCTCGGGCACCTGCAGCATGTGTTGCAAGATGAGGGCGTGCCGGCCGACGTGGCGTCCTTACGCCTGCTCGCACGGGCTGCTCGCGGATCGATGCGCGACGCACTGTCGCTGACTGACCAGGCCATTGCCTTCGGCGCAGGTCACTTGGCCGAGGCGACAGTGCATCAGATGCTGGGCAGCGTTGATCGCAGTTATGTCTTTCGCCTGATCGGCGCGCTGGCAGCAGGGGATGGTGCCGCTGTGGTCGCCATCACGGACGATTTGCGCGAACTGGGCCTCAGTCCGGGGTCGACCTTGGAGGAGATGAGCCTCGTGCTGCAGCGGATGGCTGTGCTGCAACTGGTGCCCGCCAAGGAAATCGATGAAGCCGATCCAGACGCCGGTGAGACGGCCCGGCTGGCCGCCTGCATGCCAGCCGATGAGACCCAACTGCTCTACAGCATGTGCCTGCACGGCCGGGGCGAGCTTGGCCTGGCCCCGGACGAATACGCCGCGTTGACCATGGTGCTGTTGCGGCTGTTGGCGTTCAAGCCTGCCGGCCTGGCGACTCGCCCAGCGGAAAAAAAAACTCTGAATGAGCCTGTGCCGCAGCGCCCGGCTTCGGTGCCGCTGGTGGTTGCGGCGCCAGTTGCCGCGGTTCCTCCATGGACGGCCGCTCAGGCGCAATCTGGAGCGGCAATCCTGCGGCAGGATATTCCCCCCGGGCAGGTGTTGCCGGTCGTTGGAACGAGCCGGCCGGTGGCTGTCGCCACTGACACCGATGCAATGGCCAGGCCGTCACAACGCACCGACACGCAGCCGCAAACCCGAGTCCTGGCGATCCCGGTCCGTGTGCAGGCGGATTCGCGTGCCGAGGCCGCAGCCGCGAGCCAGCATGCGCAGACCGTCCTTGTTGCCACACCCGAGGGCGCGTTCTGGCATGAGGTCGTATCGCAATTGGTCGCCGCGGACGTCATCACGGCGCTGGTCCGTGAACTGGCCTTGCAGTCCCAACTGGTGGCGCGCGATACCGACCAATGGGTGTTGCGTGTGGAGCGGGAGTCACTGAACCAGACGGCGACACGTGAACGACTGACCACCGCCTTGCAAGGGCTGGGCTACAGCGTTGCGCTGGCCGTCGAGATAGGTCGCGTGACCGACAGTCCTGCACGTCGAAATGCTGCGGCGGCAGCCGAAAGGCAATTGGCCGCGGAGCGGATCATTTTCGAAGATCCGTTCGTCCAGGCCATGATGCGTGATTTTGGGGCGAAAATTGTCCCTGGAAGCATCAAGCCCCTCTGACCAACATACCGCAGACACAGCGCTGGTCAACGTCCGATGCCCTGGCAATTCAACCTACCCAACACCAAGGACAAACATGTTCAACAAAGGACAACTCGCCGGACTCATGAAGCAAGCACAGGCGATGCAGGACAACCTCAAGAAGGCCCAGGACGAACTGGCCACAGTCGAGGTTACAGGCGAATCCGGGGCTGGTCTTGTGCAGGTGGTGATGACCTGCAAACACGATGTTCGCCGCGTGACCATCGACCCGAGCCTGCTGGCGGACGACAAGGACCTGTTAGAAGACCTCGTGGCGGCTGCATTCAATGCGGCGGTCCGCAAGGCCGAGGAGACTTCGAATGAAAAAATGGGCAAACTCACAGGGGGAATGCCGGGCCTGCCAGGTGGCATGAAGTTCCCGTTTTAACGTGAAGAGTTGTTGGCTTTTGGCTGTTCGCTGACATCGATCTGATCCTGCTATGGCCGACTCCCACTCGCTTGACGGCCTTATCCAGGCCTTGCGGCGCCTGCCCGGTATTGGCGTCAAGTCGGCATCACGCATGGCGTTTCACATGTTGCAGCATGACCGGGCGGGTGCCCGGTCGCTGGCGGCCGCGTTGGCACAAGCCGCAGAGTCGGTCCGCCACTGTGAGCGGTGCCACACCTTCACCGAGGCACAGGTGTGCAGCACTTGCCTGGACCCTCGACGCGACGCGACTCGCCTGTGTGTGGTTGAAACACCGGCCGACCAGTCGGCAGTGGAACGTACCGGCGCCTACCGGGGCCTGTATTTTGTGTTGATGGGAAAACTCAACCCTCTCGACGGCATCGGCCCGAAAGATATCGGGCTGAAGAATCTGTTCGACCGGGCCTGTGACGGCATCGTGGCCGAAGTGATACTGGCCACCAATTTCACGGCCGAAGGAGAAGCCACGGCGCATGTCATCAGCGAAGGCTTGCGGGCCCGGGGTTTGCAGATCACCCGGCTGGCACGTGGTGTTCCGGTGGGCAGCGAACTTGAATATGTGGATCTGGGCACGATTGCCCACGCGCTGGTCGACCGGCGTTGAACCTTCTCCAACCGGAACTCTTTCATGCCCTTGCTTCGATTTACTCTGGCCTATTGGTGTGTACTGGTGGTTGCTCTGTTGCCGATTGTCTGCGCCGGCATTGCGAAATCCGGCATGTTTCGAGTTTCACACCGCCTGGGTGGCTATGACAATGTTGACCCACGTGCCTGGCTGGCGCGCCAGACCGATTGGCGTGCCCGGGCCAACGCGGCACAAGCCAATAGTTTCGAGGCGCTGCCATTCTTCATCGGTGCCGTCCTCATTGCCCACCAGCTGGGGGCCAACCAGGGATTGGTCGATGTCCTCGCTTTTGCCTTCGTGCTGCTGCGCGTTGTTTATATCTTGCTGTATGTTGCGGGCCAGGCGACGGCACGTTCGGCGGTGTGGTCACTGGCGCTGGCCGTGAACATCGCCATTCTCTTTTCCGGTTACCGCTAACCTGACGACGGACACCGCTGCGTCGGATCACATTCGCCTAGGTACTTACCCGCTCGGGATCATCCCGATGTGCGACACGACCTGATTTGGTAGCCTCATGGGCAATCAAACAAGATAGGGAGAGGCGTCGCATGAATCGGTCAAGGATCGGTCGCAGGGACTTGCTGAGCGCCGGCGTGTTGGCACTGTCCGGGCTTAGCGCCGTTCCCGGTCATGCCCAAGTCAAGCCAGAGAAGGTCAGGGTCGTTGTTGCGATTGGCGCACGTGCTTCGCTGAGCGCTTTACCCTTGACCATTGCTGATCGGCTTGGCTATTTTGGTGCTGAGGGTCTGGACGTCGAACTGCACGAGTCTGGTGGCGGTTCGCGGGCCGACCCTTTCGGCCAGGATGGGCCTGGCGACATGGTGGCCGGTGCCTTCGATAATATTCTCCATTTGCAGGGCCGTAACCAGTTCTTCCGCGCATTTGTCCTGCTCGGGCGCGCTCCGCAGGTCGCCTTGGGCGTGTCGAACAAGACGATGCCCACCTACAAGG
>JAYVRP010000770.1:0-4473 GCA_043776215.1 Rhodoferax sp.
CCACAGCAGCGCGGCGAGCAGCGCCAGGTGCAGCGCCCAGCTGCGCACGGCAACCATCCCGCGCTGGCGCGGACCGCGGAAGATGTCGGCCCAGACTTCCGGGATGGTCACACCCGGCCCGATCAGGAAACGCCCGGCCACGGTGCGCAGTGACCAGCGCAGGGCGCGCTGCACGGTGCCCAGGCGCGCGTAGTCATGCGGTTCGACATAGTTGGCCTCGGGGTCGATGCCGGGTGTGGTGAGCAACTCGTCGTGGTGGTGCGCCAGGTGGCTGTCACGGTACACGTCGTACGGATACCACGCGCTTAATGGCAGCAGACCGAGCAGGCGGTTGAAGGCTTTGCTGCGTGTCGGGTGGCCGTGCAACAACTCATGCTGCAGGCTCATGAACCAGCTGATGACGAGCACCAGCGCCACGTTGGCGAAAATCGCAGGCAACACGGCGTAGTGGCTGATGAGCGCCCAGAAGCTGCCGTAGATGACGAAGATGAGCAGCCAGGTCGGCCACTCGAACGTGGAATTTTTGGGCCGGGTCATCGGGTACTTCGGTTTCATTGGCGTGACGGGAAATCAGGGTTTGCGCATGGGTGAGCCGTGGGTGGCGTAACGGGTGAGCACATCGACGTTCGCCTGCCTCACTGCGATCTGGTGCCCGTGCGCGGCGCGCGCCTGTAGCCGGCGATCACCCGGCAGGCGCACGGCGGGGCTTTCGCACATGGCCAGCAGCATGGCCTCGAGCCGGCTGGAAAAGTGTTCGCCGCCCAGCAGTTGCGGGTTGAATGCCACGACGAGCTGGCCGCAGCGGGTGGGCCCGCCGTCGCAGGAGCCGAACGACGAGACCTGGTGCGAGAAGTGCGAGCCGGTCAGGCCGGCGCTGAGCACATCCACCATCAGGGCCAGGCCCGCGCCTTTGTAACCCCCCAGTGGGGCCATCGATCCGGCGAGGCCTTCGGCGGCATCGGTGGTGGGCCGGCCGTGCCGGTCGAGCGCCCAGCCCAGGGGCAGGGGTAGGCCGCGCTGGTGTGCGTCATTCACTGCAACCCAGGCCACGGTACTCGACGACTGGTCGAGCACGAGGGGCGGCTGGCCGGCACGCGGCACGCCGAAGGCCAGCGGATTGGTGCCGAAAAAAGGAGTTCTTCCGCCGAATGGCGCCATCAACGGGGATGAGTTGGCGGTCATCAGCGCGACGAGGCCACCCACTGCCAACTCCTCGACAAAGTAGCCGAGCGAGCCACAGGAATATGAATTGCCCACCGCAAGCACCGCGATGCCGTTGCTGCGCGCGGCAGCGGCGAGCGCGGGAAGCCCGAGCGCGATGGCCGGATGCGCGAAACCAGTTTCCGCGTCAACGCGGATCGCAACCGGTGAGAGGCGTTCCAGGGAGGGCGTGGCGTACCCGTCCACCTTGCCGCAGGCGGCGTGGTCGCAATAGGTGGGCAGGTAGGACAGCCCGACGATGCCTTGCCCGTCGCGCTCGGCGCAGGCGATGGAGCGTGCAACGTGGGCGGCGTTGTCGGCCCGCACGCGGTTGGCCAGCAAGGCGCGCAGGGCCAGTTGCTCGATTTCGTCGAAGGTCAGGTGGATGGTGGGCATGGCACTGGTGGCAGGGTCGGGTGTCAGTTCAGTGGCAGCCGCCGGTAGGTGCCAGGCAGTACCGGGTCGTGGTATTTGTTCATCGGCCCGTTGTCCACGTAGTCCTGGTGCAGGCGCCGCAGCATGTCGCGGTCGAGCGTCACACCCAGCCCGTCACCCTCTGGAACCCGCACGGTATTGTTCTTCGGCCGGAACGGGCCTTCGTGGATGATGTCCACCGGCTGCATGCGAAACAGCGACTGGTTCGGCTCGCGGATCCACGCCGTCGCCGCGCACAGGTGCAAGTAGGCCGCGCTGCCGATGCCGGAGTCGCCGCTGTAACACCAGTAGTCGATGCGGGCGTGTTCGCAGGCACCGATGAAGCGCACCATCCGCCCGATGCCGCCCAGCAGCGTGGGGTTGCCGACCAGCGCGTCCGGCACGCGCAACTCCAGGGCGCGGGCAAGGTCCATGTTGTGCGTCGAAAAGGGAATCGCGCAATGCTGGCGCAGTTCGCGCATCTCCTCGATGGTGCCCACCGGGTCCTCCCAGTTGCGCACGGCGAGTTCCTCCAATGGACGCGCCAGACGGCGCGCGGTCGCCAGCGAATAGGCGTGGTTGGAATCGATGCGCAGCATCACGTCGTCGCCGAGCTTCTTGCGGATCAGCTCCAGCATGCGCAACGAGTCCTTGGGGTCGGGTGTGGAGAACTTGCCTTCAAAGTAGGTGGTGCCGTGGGTTTCGTGCAGCATGACGCAGTAGTCAGCCACTTCTTCAGGCGTGTGTTCGCCCCGCACAAAGGGCTGGCCCGCCAGGATCGGGCCATCCCCACGCAGCGAGAAGTAGTCGGTGAACGGGATGTCCTTGCGCACCGCACCGCCCAGCAGCTGGTACAGCGGTTGTTTCCAGGCCTTGCCGCGGATATCCCACAACGCCATCTCCAACGCTCCGAAGGCCGCGATGCGCGCTGTGTCGTTGATGCTTTGCACACCGACCCAGAACGGCAGGCAACGGAATTCGGCGCCAGCAATATCCACCGGGTCATGGCCGACAAGGCGCGGCGCGAACACCTCGTTGATCAGGGTCGCGGCGCCCGCGCCGGAGGCTTCACCGAGGCCGACGATGCCGTCATCGGTCTCGACTTCCACGATGGTCTGGGAGAACCCTGGCAACTCGCCGAACACCCAGCCATAGGGCGCTTCCAGTGGAAAGTTGATCGGGGTCGCGGTGATGCGGCGAATTTTCATGCAGTGTTTGGTTGCCGGGGTGCGAATGGATGATCTGGCATCATGCTTCAAGGGAGCGGAATGGCCGGAATTCTATACTTGGCGCCTCCACAATGTGTCTAGGAATAGTCATGGCAAGTATTCATGATTCGCATGGATCGGATCTGCATCTGTTTCACCGCCGCCTGCCCCCACTGCACGCTTTGACCGTGTTCGCCGCTGCCGCCGCCTCGGGAAGTTTCAGCCGCGCCGCCGACCTGCTGTTTGTCACCCAGGGGGCGGTCAGCCGGCAGATACAGCAGCTTGAAAAGTACCTCGGGTGTCCGCTGTTTGTGCGTCACAAGCGGGGCTTGAAGCTGACCGCCGAAGGCCAGCTTCTGTTGCCGGTGGTGGACGACGCACTCGGGCGCCTGGCCGGCGCCTGTGACAACCTGCGCACCATCGGACAGGTGCTGGTGCTGCGTATGCCGCCAACGTTTACCGCGCGCTGGTTCCTGCCGATCCTGCCCGGGTTGCGCGCGCTGCTGCCCGATGTGGATGTGCGTATCACCACCTACGACTCCTGGGAGCCGGAGTTCGAGCGCTCCGACGTGGATGCCGCGGTGGTGCAGGGGCGTGGGGTGTGGGTCGGCGTGGAGGCCGTGGCATTGATGCCCGAAGTGTTGTCGCCGGTATGCGCGCCGCCGCTGGCGGCACAGGTGCGCACACCGGCCGATTTCCTGAGCCTGCCCTTGCTGCACTGCAACCCGCTCGACGCCTGGCCGCGCTGGTTGCACGCGGCCGGCGTGGACAACAAGGACGCGCGCCGCGGGCAGACCTTCGACACCCTGGACTTGGCGCTGGCCGCCGCGACACGCGGCCAGGGCGTGGCGATTGGCGACCTGAACCTGGTGCGTGAAAGTTTGCGCGACGGCATTCTGGTGGCGCCCTTCGAGCAGACGATCGACCAGGGGCTTTCCTACTACCTGGTGTACCCACCGGATCGCGCCCAGCAGCCCAAGATCCGGGTGTTGCGGGAGTGGCTCACTGCGAGTGCGGCCGGGCCGGATTCACCAGCGTGACACATAAGGCAACACCATCAGCGCGAGGATCAGCAAGGTCACGACCAGCGAGGCGATCGCCAGCTTGTAGGACCGCCGAGGCTTATTTGATCGCGACCGGTGCCAGCGCACGTGTCAGGCTCGCTTCGCCGCGCCCGTATTTCGCGGCGCTGTAGGCAGCCAGGGTGTCCTGGCGCGCCGTAGCGAGCAACTGGTTGGCGACCTGCGTCGGTGTGGCGGTCTTGAACTTGCTGCCCAGGATCGCCGAGTACCCCGTGATGACCGGGGCTGCAAACGAGGTTCCATAGAGCCCGGTCTTGCTGCCTTCCACGCCCACCACCAGGAACTGTTTCTGCACGGTGAGGTCGGAGCCGGCGAAGTTGGAATAGGACGCCAGCGTTGCGGGTTTGGTCGTGCTGCCGTTGGTGCTGAGCGCTCCCACGAAAATCGCCGACTGGGTACCTTTGAGCGCCACGTCCAGGTAATCCACGTTGCCGCTGGTGGTGGCGTTGCCTACCGCCACCGCGTCGTTGCCCGCGGCCTTGGAGATGACCGCGTTGCCGTTGGCGGCGTAGCCGATGATGGAGCGCTCCTGTGCGCTCCAGCCAATCTGGCTGGCCTTGTAACCCGCC
>JAYVRP010000771.1:0-4469 GCA_043776215.1 Rhodoferax sp.
CGACAAGGCCGGGTCCCCATGGCCATCGACCAGCGCAAACAAGCGGCCCGGAGTGAAGGGCTCTGATGCACCGTGCCGGACCAGGACAAATTCGGTGGCGCCCGGAGGCGGGACGTAGTGGGTCTGGCGATGGCCGGTTTCTGTGATGGAAGTATTCATGCCGGCATTTTCACCGAGCCGGCCCGCCCGCAGGCAGCAGCGCTCGCAGATGACCGGCGCATGGTGCACCTGCCATGGCCTGCAGGACATCGGAGCCATGGCACGTTTGCCCGCGCCCCGGCACAATGGGGACTGAGCCGCCGACTCCAGCGCGGCACGAATCCAGCGTTCACGCTGGCTTGGAGCCCGACATGAGGGAAACATGAAGCTTCCGCTGTCTTTCCTTTGGCCCGATTTCTTGTGGCTACTGCTGGCCGTGCCCTTGCTGGTGCTGGTGTACCTCTGGCTGCTCGGGCGCAAGAAGAAGTTCGTATTGCGTTATGCCAGCCTGGCCATCGTCAAAGACGCGATGGGTGCTCGTCTGCATTGGCGCCGCCATGTGCCTCCGGCCCTTTTCCTGCTGGCCCTGACCGCCATGCTGCTGGCGGCATCACGCCCGCTGGCTGTCATCACGCTGCCGTCCAACCACGCGACGGTCATGTTGGCCATGGATGTGTCGCTCAGCATGCGCGCCACCGACATCAAGCCCAACCGGCTGGTGGCCGCGCAGGAAGCCGCCAAATCATTTTTGAATGAGCTACCCCGCAACGTCAAGGTGGGCATTGTCACGTTTGCCGGCAGCGCGCAGCTGGTACAGCCCCCGACCCTGAACCGCGAAGACCTGGTGGCTGCGATCGACAAGTTCCAGATGCAGCGCGGCACGGCTGTCGGCAGCGCTATCGTCGTGTCCCTGGCTGAATTGTTTCCTGACGAAGGTATCGACCTCGGCGACATGACCTATGGCAACCACCAGAAGCGCGGCAAGGCGATTGACGAGCCTGCGGCCGGCAAGCGTGAAAAGAAGGAATTCGTACCAGTACCTCCCGGCTCGTTCGAGTCGGCGGCGATCGTTCTGTTGACGGATGGCCGGCGCACCACCGGTATCGATACCCAGGAAGCGGCCAAGATGGCGGCCGACCACGGCGTACGGGTCTATTCGGTGGGCCTGGGAACGGTGGACGGCACGGTCCCGGGTTTTGAAGGGTGGTCGTCGATCTACATGAAGCTCGATGAGCCCAGCCTGAAGGCCGTGGCGCAGGTGACCCAAGCCGAGTACTACTATGCCGGAGACGCCGATGCCCTCAAGAAGGTGTACCAGAAGCTCAGCACCCGGCTGCAAGTGGACAAGAAGGAAACCGAACTCTCCGCCTTGCTCGCGCTCTTCGGCGCCGTGCTGGCGATCACCTCGGCGGCCCTGTCGCTGATGTGGTTCAACCGTATCCTCTGACGCCAGCGCAAGCTTTTCTGTGCGCAATTTGCCAAGCCCGTTCGCGCCGAACTTTGCGAAGCCCGCCCTGAGCTTGTCGAAGGCGGCAGAGACGTGGGCCCCGCGAGCGATTTCCGGCAAATGGAACAGTCACCCACCATGCACGCTGTCGTCCTGAAGTACTTTCTTGAAGTGGGCCGGTGCGGATCGATCCGCAAAGCGGCCCAGAACCTGTTTGTGGCGTCCAGCGCGGTCAATCGCCAGATCCTGCGGCTGGAAGAAGAACTCGGCACCGAGCTGTTTGATCGCGTGCCCAGCGGGATGCGCCTGAATGCGGCTGGTGAACGCCTGCAACAGCATGTGCGCGGCACATTGCACGACTTCCATCTCATGCGCACCGAGCTCGATGCGCTCAAAGGCGAGCGCAAGGGGCATGTCTCCATTGCCGCCATGGACTCGTTGTTGATCGAGTTCCTCCCCGCAGCGGTGGAGGAGTTTTCCGAAAGTTACCCGGCCGTGCGCTACACCATCTCGTCGGCCATGCCCAGCGACGTGCCAGATCGCGTGGCCCGTGGCGACAACGACATCGGCATCTGTTACCTGGGCAAGCTGCCAGGCGCACTCAAGGTCGCCGCCAAGGCACCCTTCCCGCCTGGCGTGGTGATGGCACCATCCCACCCGCTGGCGAAAAAGACCCGCATCGATTTCGACGATTGCCGGGACCAGGCGTTCATCCAGATCAGTCAGGTGTCACCGATCCACAACCTCGTGCAGCCGGAGTTCTCGCAATTCTGGAACGACCTGGAACCGGCCATTTCGTGCAACTCCACCACCATGGCCAAACGCATGATCATCGCGGGACGCGGCATCTCGTTCTTTTCCAAAATCGGCTTCATTGATGAAATCGGTCGCGGGGAAGTGGTCTGGCGGCCGCTGGCGAACCGTGCGGTGAATGCCATTGAAGTCGGCATCGTCGTGCCCGTGCACCGCACCCTGTCACACGTGACCCGCCAGTTCCAGGACAGGTTGATCCGGCGCCTCAAGCAACTGGAACTGGCCGCTGCCCTGTGATCCCGCGCCCTGCCATGAGCCAATGAAGGTCCCGACACGGGCACGCCTCAATCTGGATCTAGACCCGACTTATTGAGGCGCAGATTGCGTCGGCGCGCCATCCACATGCGCCGGCAGGGTCGTGGACTCCAGCCGGTCGCGGCGCGCCAGCATCGGAAACCAGCGGCTCCACACAGCCGCCACCAGGAGCGTTCCAATACCCCCCAGGACGACCGAACCGATCGGCCCGAGCCAGGCCGCCGTGACGCCAGATTCGAACTCTCCCAGCTGGTTGCTGGCGCCGATGAACACCGAGTTGACGGCGCTCACGCGCCCGCGCATGGCGTCGGGCGTCTCGATCTGGACCAGCGTCTGGCGTACCACGACGCTGATCGTATCGGCCCCGCCCGACACCGCCAGTACGACCATGGACAACCAGAAGCTGCCAGACAGGCCGAACAGCACCATGCAAAGGCCGTACACGGCCACCGCCAACATCAAAGTACGCCCGACACGTCGACGCAAGGGCCAACGCGTGAGCGCGGCGGACATCACCAGTGCGCCCACGGCGGGTGCACCCCGCAGCAACCCCAAACCCAGTGGCCCCACATGCAGAATGTCGCGGGCAAACATCGGCAGCAGCGCGGTGGCGCCGCCCAGCAAGACGGCAAACAGATCCAGCGACACGGCGCCCAGCAGCACCTTACGTTCCCACACGAAGGCAACGCCGGCCAACAGCGTGCGCAGCGTGGTCGGCTCGGCGTCTGGCGGCACGTGGCCGTACTGCAGGCGCACCACCACGATACCTGCGAGCGTGAAGGCCAGCGCGCAGGTGGCGTACACGGCGCTGGCACCCGCCACGAACACCAGCCCTCCGAGAGCCGGACCGCCAATAACTGCGGCTTGTGTACCCGCCGAGCTGAAGGCCAGTCCACGCGATAGCAACCCCGGTGGCAACAGCGTCGGCGTCAGCGCCTGGTGGGCGGGCATCTGGAAGGCGCGCGTCAGGCCGAGCACGACGGACACGCCCAGCAGCACCTCGCGCGACACCCACGACGACGAAGCCCCGACGCCAAGGGTCGCCACGACGAGCAACACCGCCACGACGGCCTGGGCCAGGATGCAGGTCGCAATGATGCGGCCACGGTGCAAGCGGTCGGCCACATGACCGGCAAGCAGTGTGAACAGGAGCGCCGGCAGGAACTGATAGAGACCGACCAGGCCCAGGTCCCAGGCGCTGCCGGTCAGGTCGTACATCTGCCATCCAATGGCCACCATCAACATCTGGTTGCCCATGGTGCCAAACAGGCGTGCCGCCCACAGGCGCATGAATTCGTGCTGGCGGGTCAATTCGGAGAAGCTGTTGGGGTCCATCCGTTTCGAGGATAGCAGCGACGTGCCATCACCACAGCGGCTGCAAACGCCCCCCGACCAACCTGAATCCGCGACGTGCCATCACGCGGGCCTCTGACTCGTCATGGGTCACCAACACGGTGGTGATGCCCGATGCGGCGATGCGCTGGGCGAACTCGTCACGCAGACTGGCGCGCAACTCGGCGTCGAGCGCCGAAAATGGCTCATCCAGCAGCAAGAGCCTGGGCGCGGTGATGAGCGCGCGGGCCAGCGCCACACGTTGCTGCTCACCACCGGACAGCTTCCATACCTGTTGCCGCGCATGCGTGGCGAGACCGAACACATTCAACATCTGCGCCGCTTGCAACCGGGCCTGCCCACGGCGTACCCCTTGTTCCACCAGTCCAAACGCCACGTTGTCCTGCACGTCGAGATGTGGGAACAGCGCGAAGTCCTGAAACATGAGTGCGAACTGACGCCGCTCGGGCGCTCGGCCAGCCAGATCCGAACCATCGAAGCGGATCACACCTGCATCAGGAGGCTCCAGTCCGGCGATCATCTTCAGCAGAGTGCTCTTGCCACTGCCGGACGGGCCGAGCACAGCCACGGTTTCACCCCGGGCCACGGCCAGATCCAGGCCATCGGCCAGTATCCAGCGTGC
>JAYVRP010000772.1:0-4455 GCA_043776215.1 Rhodoferax sp.
GGCCGAAACGAGGTCAGCAACACATCGGTACGCGCCAGTTGCCGATGCAACAGCGTCTGACCCTTTTCGGTGCGCAGGTCGAGCTGCGACACTTTGACACCCACATGCAGTTGTTGGTACGCCAACAGCGAGTAATGCCGCAGGGGATCACCGGCTGGCGGTTCAATCTTGGCGCAGCGCGCACCCATCGCGCACAGACGCATCAGTGCGGCCGGCCCGGGGATGTTGAGCGCCAGGCTCAGGATGCGAATGCCGCGTAGCGGCTTGATCGGGGCAGGAGTTTTGACAGGGCGCATGGTGCCCTGCAATTTACCCGATACCCCAATCACCGAAATCCAGCGGCAGGCCGACGTAGTTTTCGGCCAGCGCGCGGGCTGCGGCTTCGGAGTGCACCAGGTAGTCGAGTTCGGCTTCCTGCACCTTCTGCCCAAAACCGGCGGTGTCGGGAAAGCGGTGCATCAGCGAGGTGAACCACCACGAGAAACGTTCGGCTTTCCAGATGCGACGCAGGCAGCGCTCGGAATAGTGGTCCAGACCGGCCGCGCTGTGCTCGCGGTAGTGCTCCACCAGCGCGCTGGACAGGAATTTGACGTCGGTGGCCGCCAGGTTGAGGCCTTTGGCACCGGTAGGGGGCACGATGTGTGCCGCATCACCGGCCAGGAACAGGCGCCCGAAGCGCATCGGCTCGGCCACAAAGCTGCGCAGCGGGGCGATGCTTTTCTCGATCGAGGGCCCGGTGACGAGTTGATCGCGCGCCTGCGGGTCGAGCCGGCTGCGCAGTTCGGCCCAGAACGCGTCGTCCGGCCATTGCTCGACCTGGTCGCTGAGCGCACATTGCACGTAGTAGCGGCTGCGAGTCTCGCTGCGCATCGAGCACAGGGCGAACCCGCGTTCGGTATTGGCGTAGATCAGCTCATGGGACACCGGTGGCACGTCGGCCAGGATCCCAAGCCAGCCGAACGGGTAGACCTTCTCGTATTCAGTGATCGAGCCGGGCGGGACGCTGGCGCGGCACACGCCGTGGAAACCGTCACACCCGGCGATGAAATCGCAAGCCAGCTCATGGTGTACCGGGCCTCCAGAGCCCTGGGTTTCGTAACGCACCAGCGGGTGGTCGGTGTCGAAGTCGTGCACCGTGACATTGGCGGCGTTGTAGACGCTGGGCAAGCCTGCCGCTTGCCGTGCGTCCATCAGGTCGCGCGTGACCTCGGTCTGGCCGTACACCATGACACTTTTGCCGCCGGTCAGCGCGTGCATGTCGATGCGGTGGCGCCGGCCCTGAAACAGCATGTCGAAGCCGCCATGCACCAGTCCTTCGCGGTGCATGCGGGCTCCCACATCGGCTTCGTCCAGCAGGTCCACACAGACCTGTTCCAGCACACCGGCGCGGATACGACCCAGCACGTAGTCCGGGCTCTGGCGCTCGATGACCACGTTGTCGATGCCGGCCTTGGCAAGTAGCTGGCCGAGCAGCAAGCCAGAGGGCCCGGCACCGATGATGGCTACCTGGGTACGCATGGGTGTTGACTCCTGAAGTGACGTGGCGCAAGCATACGGGCAATGCTGTTCATTGAGTCCCTGTTCCGTTCGGGCTAAGCCCTTCGGATACGCTCAGGACAGGCTGGTCCAAGCCGCGCGAGCCCTTGCACGATCTAACGGGCAATGGGCGCCGCCAGCAGACAGCCGAATTCACGCGCAAAGTCCACCGACACCCGGGCGTGCACGGCGCCCTGGCGGTCGAAGAAGCGCTGGGTTCCCGACATTCCGAACACACCTTCGTGCCAGATATCGGGGTGGATGTATAAACCTTGGCGACCGTCGAATCGGAAACACACGAATTTGTCGGGGGTCACGTCCCCGCCGGGCAAGGCCAGCGGCACCAGGAACGGCCGCGCCTGGAGCGGAAAAAATAGCTGCCCGCCATCGGGGTGGTAATTGGCGTGCCACAGCATCATGCGTTGCGGGTCGCGGGTGTGGGTGCGGTCGGCATGCTCCGGCAGCTGCGCATAGGCCAGGATGTAGTGCCCGCCCACCGCATCGTTGCAGCCCACGAGGATGTCACCCTGCCATTCGCTGACGAACACGCCCTCGGTGATGCCGGCCTCGTCACCGGTGTCTTCGTCCACCGTGCGCCAGCCGGCGGCCGGCCAGCGGACAATCTCCACCTTGCATTTCTCCGGGTCGTCCACCAGGTGGCCGTAACCCTGCAAGGTGGCATCGGTGGCATCCACCACCGGCATCTCCACCATGCGCAGGCCGGCGGGCAAGTCGGGATTCAGAGTGTTCGGGGGGGGCGGCCACGGGATTCCTTGGTGTCGCGACAAGGGCTTTCATTGCAGCGCAGCACTGCGCAGCTCGGGGCCACTCAGGCGCAACCCGCGATGGTGCTCGGCCACCAGCCGGCACATGGCGGCATTGCGGGGAGCGGCGCGCCCCACCTGGGTCGCCAGGCGCACCACGGCGCCGCAGAGATCGTTGATCTCGGTGATGCGGCCTTGTTGCAGGTCGTCCCACATCGAGGAACGGGCTGAGGCGTCAATTCGCAACATGCGGGCAGCCACCAGCAGGAACAGCCAGTTCGGCAGGCGCAGGATATACGGCATGAACCTTGGCGGCACGGCAGCGATCTGGGTGGGGGAGATACCGGCCAGCGCCATGATGTCCAGCGCCTCCTGCTGCAGGTCTGCCAGCACGCGCCGGTAGTCGCGGTCCATGAGTTGCGCACGCAGCGGGAGGTCGGACAACGCGTTCACCGGGTTGTTGAGGTTGAGCAAAAGTTTTCCCCACTGCACGGGCCGCATATCGTCGGCAAGCTCGGTGGCGAGGCCACAGGCGTCCATCAACAAGGCCATTTCGCGTGTGAAACTGTTGCGCGTCATATACACCCGGCCGGAGGTCGCGCGATGTGCATGGCAGGTGCCGGGCATGACCACGTTGCAGGCCACCATTCCGGCGAGGGTCTTCATGCGAGGGGCAATGGCCTGGATACGGGCCACGTTGTCGACGCCGTTCTGCAGTGACACCACCACGGTGCCCGACGGGCAACAGGCGGCAATTTCGAGTGCGGCCGATTCGGTGGCGCCGCCCTTGACACACAACATCACCACGGTATCGGGCGTCACGCGGACCTCGGCCATGGAAGTCGCCAGAACCATCTGGTTTGGCTGGACCAGGGTGCGGTAGCCGTCCAGGTCACTGACTGCGAGCCCCTCCAGGCGCAAGGCGCTGATCGTCCGCGGGCGCCCGACCAGCGTGACATGACGGCCACCGGCAGCCAGGCGCCCGCCGATGTAGCAACCAATCGCTCCAGCACCGAGAATGATGAAGTGCATGGCAGGGTTTTAGCTGTTTTTTGGTCCCAGCGCCAGCACCAGTGACGCCGCGCACGCAGCCATGGAAATCCATTGCAGCGGCCCCAGGGGTTCACCGTTCACCAGGGCGCCCGAAATCATGGCCACCACCGGCACCATGACCGACGACAAACCGGCGAGCTGCGCCGGCAACAGGCCCACGATGGCAAACCAGCAGACGTTGCCGATGCACATGGGCACCAGCATGATCCAGGTGATGACGGCCATCGACTGCCAGCTGGGCACGAACCATTGGCCATCGCCGAACACCACCGCGCCGGCGACCATGGGAACCGCGCCGATCAGCAGTTGCCAGCCGGTCAGCACCATGACGGGCACTTGCACATTGCCGCGTTTGAGTATGAGTGTGCCGACGGCCCAGCCAATGGCCGCAAGCAGGCCCAGCGCCAGACCCAGCGGTGCTGCGGCGTAGACCTTGAAACTGTCCACCATCAGCAGCGTGACGCCCGCACCGCCCAGCACAATGGCCAGCAGCAGACGGGGCCTGAGCCGCTCGCCTAGCACCGCCCAGGCGATCAGGGCCGACCAAAGGGGCATCGTGAACCCCAGCACCGCCGCCTGCCCGGACGGAATCAGCAATGCGGCGTAGGTGCTGGTCAGGTTCCACAGCACCAGATAAAAGAATGTGCCCAGCACCACGGTGCGCCAGTACCTGCGCGGCAGCACCATTGGCTGGCCCAGCGCGCGCGCAATGGCCAGCAAAAGCAGGCCCGACCCGACCATGGCCACGCTGCGGAAGGTCCAGACCGATATTTCGCGCACCGCCAGCGGGAACAGGGGCCAGTTGGTTCCCCATACAAGGGTCAGCGCCACCAGCATGACAATGGCGCGGCGAGGGACGGTGGAAGTGGGCACGGAAACTTGCGTAGCGTGGTGGATGGACCGATTGTCATGTCAAAGGTTACCCCGGGTGCAAACCTTGCAGTACATTCAGTTACTTCGGCACAAGCCATGAGCAGCAACGAATTATCCGATCGACTGGCGGCGATCCTGGCGGCTGACGCCAGTGGGTTCTCGCGCCTGATGGCGGCCGATGGCCGGGCCACGGTGACAGCGCTGGATGCAGCGCGAGAAGTCTTCCGGC
>JAYVRP010000773.1:0-4453 GCA_043776215.1 Rhodoferax sp.
GGATGCTTCATGCGCTGCGGGCTGTGGGCCTTGCGCCACACCACTACCGTGGTGCCGAACGCACGCCTGAACCAGAACGCAAACGCGCTGGGCCCGGAGAAGCCCAGCAGGTCCGCCAACTCAGCCAAAGATCGGTCGCTGTCGCGAATCTGGCGTTCGGCGAACTCACGCCGAACGGATTGCATCAGGCCGGAGAAATTCAGGCCATCGACGATCAGATGCCGGTGCAACGTACGCCGGTCGATACCCATATGCAGCGCCACCTGATCGGCAGTGCAGCGACCGCCGGGCAACAGGGCCGCAATCAGCTGGCGGGTGTTGGCCACCGTACTGGCGCCGGTCTGCGACAAGGCCTGATCAAGGAAGCGACGCGCAAAGGGCGCCATGCCGGTATCGATGGTCGGCAAACGCACCTGTAAACCCTTCGCTGCGCAAACGATGCCATTGAAACTGGCGTTGAACTCCAAGGGTGCGTTGAACAGGGCACTATGGCTACCGCGATCCTGCGGCGCGCGATGTGTGAAGCAGACCTGGCGCGGTCGCCAGTGCGGACCCAGCAACTCGGACAGGATGCGGAACATCACGCCCACCGCCAGCTCCATCGATTGGCGCACCGGCTCGCCACCGGCACCCAGCAATTCCTCCCGGATGATGACCACGTCGGCATGGTCCTCGATCCGGGTCAGCAATGTGGCATTGAGCAGCCGCAAATAACGCGACAAGGTGTCGAGCGCCTGGCGGGCAGTCGGAGCCTCGCGCAGCACGATGCTTATCGGCCCCAGGTTCGAAATGCGACGGTTCATCGCCAGGCGCAGGCCAAAATCCTCTTTCCCTGCCTCCAGCGCGCTCACTTCCAGCAATCGGCGCGCGGCGCTGACGCGGATAGGCGTCTCAGGATCATCAAGATGGTGCGGATTAAGCCCGACCCGCCGCATCAGCGTGTTGGGCTGCAGTCCAAGCGAACGCGCAAGCTCGACATAACCGCTCAGGCTGGCGCTGCGGATCAAGGGCGACATTGTTGACATGTGGCATGTCCCAAGATAGACATTGAGTGTCCCAGAATATAGATCCTTTCGCATGGCGCGCCCATACAGTTCGTCTGCCGTCCCGCGAATCTCCAACGCGGTACCACCGATCAACCCACAGGACCCACCGATGACCCGAGTTTCCAAATCCCATTTTCTGTCACGCCTGCTGCTGGCGCTTGTTGCCACTGCCATGGCTCCCATGGCCCTGGCGTGGACCCACAAACCGGTCAGGATTGTGGTGCCTGCCCCCGCGGGTGGCACGATGGATATCGTGGCGCGCATCCTGGGCGACCAGCTTTCCGCCGACATCGGCCAACCGGTCATCATCGACAACAAGCCCGGCGCAGGCGGCGCCATCGCCATCCAGGCGATGTTGGCGGCCGCGCCCGATGGGCAGACCATCATGGTGACTGCCAGCAATGTGCTGACCGAGATTCCGCATGTCATGAAGACAGCGTTCGACCCGATCAAGGATGTCCGCCCTGTGGCCACCGTGGCCCGCGCGGGCCTAGTCCTTGTCGGCGCGCCCAGCCTGCCGGCCAATGACCTCAAGGAGTTGATCGGCTACGTCAAGGCCAACCCCGGCAAACTGAGCTTCGCGTCTTACAGTGCCGGCACTGCTTCGCATTACTCCGGCATGATCTTCAATCAGAAGGCCGGGCTGGATCTGCAACATGTGCCGTTCGCCGGTTCGCCACCGGCGCTGACCCAGGTGATCGGCGGTCAGATCACCCTGATGTTTGATGGCATCGTTACCTCGCTGCCGCAGATCAAGAGCGGCAAGCTGCTGCCGTTTGCAGTGGCAAGCAAGACCCGCTCGAGCCAATTGCCCCAGGTGCCGACCACTGCGGAATTGGGGTTGCCGGACATTGACTTCAGCAACTGGCTGGGCGTTGTTGCGGCCTCCGGCGTCCCGACGGACATCATCGACAAGATCAATGCGGCCACGCTCAAGGCCGCCGCCTCGCCCAAGGTGCATGATCGCCTCGTCGCCGCGGGTTTTGAGCCCAATACTGCGCTGACGTCTGCGCAGCTGGTGCAATCGGTCAAGACCGATTTCGACCGCAACGGCGCCATCGTCAAGACCTTCAACATTCAGCTCAGTCAGTAGTCCGGCACGCCACCGCAGTTGCAACACCACGAGGAGGAAACCATGCCCACCAGTACCGCTGTCCGGATCCGTGTCGAGCCGATCAGCTGCGCCCTCGGCGCCGAGTTGATCGGAGTGAACCTGGGCGACGCGTCGCGCGACGATGCGCTGTTCGCCGAGGTCCGGGCGCTGTTGCTGCAGCACAAGGTGCTGTTCCTGCGCGATCAGGACATCAGCCGCGCCGAACATGTGGCATTCGCCGAGCGCTTCGGGACACTCGAAGGCCACCCGGTCTCAGGCAGCGATCCGGAGTATCCCGGCCTGGTACGGATCTATAAGTCGCCCGACATGCCGAATGACCGGTACGAGAACGCCTGGCATACCGATGCCACCTGGCGCGAGAAGCCGCCGATGGGCTGCGTATTGCGCTGCATCGAGTGCCCGCCGGTGGGGGGGGGGACACCATGTGGGCCAACATGGTGCTGGCCTACGAGAACCTGCCTCAACACATCAAACAGCAGATTGCCCCCTTGCGCGCGCGCCACAGCATCGAGTCGAGCTTCGGCGCGGCGATGCCGATCGAGAACCGGCTGGCCCTCAAGGCCCAGTTTCCCGATGCCGAACATCCCGTCGTGCGCACGCATCCGGAAACCGGCGAAAAGACCCTGTTCGTGAACGGATTCACGACCCATTTCACGAACTTTCATACACCGGCCAATGTGCGTTTCGGCCAGGACGCCAACCCCGGCGCGGCCGACCTGCTGCGTTATCTGGTGTCCCAGGTGACGATCCCCGAATACCAGGTGCGCTGGCGCTGGAAACCCAACAGCGTCGCGATCTGGGACAACCGGTCGACGCAGCATTACGCCGTGATGGACTACCCGCCCTGCCATCGCAAGATGGAGCGCGCCGGAATCATGGGTGACGCCCCGTTCTGAAACGGTGTATTGACCTGTTGCATTGGCAGCACGCATCTGCGCTGTGCACGGTGCGATCAAACAACTTTACCAACCAAGGATTGACCATGAACTTCCTCGACGGATCCCTGTTCCCGGAAAACCAGCCCAAGCTGGTCATCACCGCCGCCCCGTATGGACCCGAGTGGATTCCATCCGATTTTCCCGAAGACATTCCCGTCACGATGGAGCAGCAGGTCCAGAAGGCGGTGGATTGCTACAACGCCGGTGCGTCGGTGTTGCATCTGCATGTACGCGAACTCGACGGCAAGGGCAGCAAGCGCCTGTCCAAGTTCAACGAACTGATCGCCGGTGTGCGCAGGGCCGCACCCGACATGCTGATCCAGGTCGGCGGGTCCATCTCGTTTGCGCCGGAATCGGACGGTGCCGCCGCCCAATGGCTGTCGGACGACACGCGCCACATGCTGGCCGAGCTCGACCCCAAGCCTGACCAGGTCACGGTGACGGTGAACACGACGCAGATGAACGTGATCGAACATATGGATTTGGCCGACTATGCCGGCACCTCGATGGCCAAACCCGAGATCTACCAGGCTTACCGCGAGATGATCGTTCCGTCCGGCCCGGGATGGGTCGAGGAACACATCCGCCGCCTGAGCGCCGCCGGCATCCAGAGCGCATTCCAGTTTTACAACATCAATAGCTTCGAGACCGTCGAGCGCATGATCCGGCGCGGCGTCTACAAAGGCCCGCTGGTCATGAACTGGGTTGCCATCAGCGGCGGCATGGACGCACCGAACATTTACAACCTGGTCAACTTTCTGCGTGCCACGCCCGACGGCGCGATGTTGACGGTGGAGAGCTCGATGCGCAACGTGTTGCCGATCAACATGATGGGCATCGCGCTGGGCCTGCATGTGCGCTGCGGCATCGAGGACAACTTGTGGACGCAGGACCACAAGCAGAAGATGGGCACGGTGCGGCAGATCGAGCAACTGGTGCGCATGTCGCGCGAGTTCGGCCGCGAGATCGCGAACGGGGTAGATGCCAAGGAGATCTGCAAGATCGGGGTGTTCTACAACAGCGTGGATGAGACGCTGGCGAAGAATGGTTTTGCGCCCAACCCCCGGTCGGGGCAGCAAGGCTTCCTGCGCAAAGTCGCCTGACAGCCACCGAATGATTGACTGGCGTGGCATCCGCGCCGCGAAAGGAGAAGTCATGGCCAAAGCGATACGATTTCATGAAACGGGCAGTGCCGACGTGCTGCGTCTGGAAACCGTGGCCACCACAGACCCGGGGCCCGGCGAAGCACGGGTACGCCACAGCGCGATTGCGGTGAACTTCATCGACATCTACTTCCGAACCGGCGTGTATCCGGCGGCGTTGCCAAGTGGACTCGGATCCGACGCCGTCGGAGT
>JAYVRP010000774.1:0-4452 GCA_043776215.1 Rhodoferax sp.
CCGCTGCGGCCTGCGGCGTGCATCTGTGTGACCCAGCGTCGCACGTGCGTGTTCTGCACGGCACGCAATTCCACTGGCACGGCGGACGCGAAATCCTGCAGCTTTTGCAGGTCCAGTGCGTAAAGTTCCACCGTCCGGCTCGCGAGCCGTTTTTCGACGCGTACGTATTCCAGGTAACGCTCAACCGGCAATTCCGCGCTGCTGCTACCCGGGTTCCACGGCTTGACAGCTTCGGGCGGTTCCATGGCGCCTCTTGAGGTTGTCCGTATTGAAAGAGGCCTAGCGCAGGCGGCCCAGGGCCGCGCTGGCGATTTCCGCCACATGCTGGAGAAAGTCGGTCCCCATGCCACTGTTGAAACGCTGGGCATCGGGCGAGGAAAGCACGAGCAGTCCAAACGCGGGCGCCGCGCTGCCGGCCGGTGCATTGCGCAAGGGCAGCAGGGCAATGGAGGCCGCCGCCATCGGGTCGGCCAGCCATGTGACGGCCTCAAAGCCGGTATTGACGCCACAAAATGGTTCGGTCAGCGAGTTCGCGAACAGTTTGGCGTCGTCGCTGACGCCCTGGGCGAAATTCTGGGCCGTGTAGGCCAGCGCGACGTCCCAGACCTTGATGGTCACCTGGGGCACGGCGAATTGTTCCTGGATCTGCCCCGCAATCTGGGACGGCATGGCGGCCGAGTCCGTGGACTGGAACAGGGAGCCTGCCCAGCGCAACAGGCGGTCCGAGAGCAGGGCGTTTTCATTGCCATGACGGATCATGTCCATCAGGCGATGTTCCAGCAGCTTGATCTTGTCGCGCAACATTTCCGCCTGGCGCTCCTGCAGGCTCACGGCACGGTTGCTGTGGGGGCTTGCCAGATGCACCGACGCCAGCAACTCCGCATGCCGCTGGAAAAAGTCGGGGGTATTGGCCAGGTAATTGGCGATATCGTCTTCGGTGATCGGGTTGTTCAGTAGTTGGTTGTTCATAGGTTGTCGGGTAAGTCGATTTCGCCTTCAAAAACGGCGGTGGCCGGACCGGTCATCCAAACGGGAGAGGAGCCACCGGCCCAGCTGATGGTAAGCAGGCCACCATGCGTGAGCACGTCCACGCTCGCATCGAGCACACCGAGCCGCACGCCGGCCACGACGGCTGCGCATGCGCCAGTGCCGCAGGCCAGAGTTTCGCCGGCTCCGCGTTCATACACCCGCAGCCGGACATGGGAGCGGTCCAGGATCTGCATGAACCCGACATTGACGCCGCGCGGAAAAGAGCTGTGTGATTGCACCAGAGGCCCCAGCGTCCGCACAGGCGCGGCCTCCACGTCATCGACCAGTAGCACGGCATGGGGATTGCCCATCGACACCAGCGCGACCCGCATCAGGACATCTTGTTGACCGTCCTGGAGGGCGAGCGGCCATTGCTGCCACGCGCCCACAGGCTCCGGGGAGAGGCCGGATGCCTCAAAAGGCAGCGCCGCCAGATCGAACACCGGCGCCTGCATGTCCACCTTGACCCGCCCGTCCGGCTGCCAATGCAGTTCGAGTACCCGGTTCAGCGTCTGCACGCGCACTGTGTCCTTGCCGACCAGGCCACGGGTGCGCACGAATTTCAGGAAGCACCGGGCACCGTTGCCGCAGTGCTCGACCTCGTCGCCGTCAGCGTTGTGGATCGCGTAGGCGAAATCGATGCCGGGCCCTGGTGAGGGTCGCACGCTCAGGATCTGATCGGCACCGACTCCAAAGTGCCGATCCCCAAGAAATCGGTAATGCGCCGCGGCCAGACCCAATGGTTCCCGGGTCTCGTCAAGCACGACAAAATCGTTGCCTGCGCCCTGCATCTTGGTAAAGCGGATTCGCATGGCCGGATTATCCCCTGAAGCATCGCGCGCCCAGGGCCCTCGCCGCTGTCAGCGTGACCCGCAGCGCGCGCACGATGGATTTGGCGGCAAAATGCAAACCATGGTCCGACCCAATCAACTCCTGTATGCGCAGCGCGAGCCCGCAATCCCGCGCCCGGCAGCGACCGTCCTGTTGCTGCGGGACAGCCCTGACGGCATCGAAGTCCTGATGACACGGCGATCCGCCACGGCCAGCTTCGCGCCGGGCGCGTATGTGTTTCCTGGCGGTGGCGTCGATGACAGCGACGCTGCCGCCCATGCGTTGTCCAGGCGCCGTCCCGGCCAGAGTGACTTGCACCTGACGCAGGCCATTGCAGCGATCCGTGAGAGTTTCGAGGAGCTTGGAGTCCTGCTTGCGAGGCGCGCCGATGGCAGCTTACCCACCGCGCAGGATGTGGCCGCCGTCGACCGCCACGCGGCGTTTGCACCGCAGTGCGCAGCCCTCGGCCTGGTGCTGGCCGCTGACGAGGTGTTCGTTCTTGCGCACTGGATCACCGATCGTGATTTGCCACGGCGGTTCGACGTGCCGTTCCTGGTGGCGCGCATGCCCACCGGACAAAGCCCGGTGGCAGATGAGGCGGAGCAGTTCGAGCCGGTGTGGGTGCGTCCGCAGGGGGCTTTGGAGCGCCATGCCGCCGGAACGTTTTTCATCATATTTCCCACCATCCGGACCCTGCAGCGCCTGCAGGCCTTTGCCAGTGTGGACGCCGTGCTGCACGCGTGTGCCCAGACCGAGCAGCCCTTGTGGACCAGTTGCCCCCGCGCCGGATGGCTCGGCGGCAAGGAAGCGCGCTACATGGAGCACGAGCATCCTTTCGGTGAGCTGCAACTGGTGTCACCCGACGGCCAGATCGTGCACCAGCTGGGCTGGCAAACCGAGCGTCCGGTTCAACTATTGAAGAACGTGATGCGTTTGACGGCCCCCAACCCGGGGGCGATGACCGGGCCGGGCACCAACAGTTACCTGGTGGGCGACCCGGCCACCGGGTTCATCGCGATCGATCCGGGCCCGGCCGACCACCAGCATCTGGAGCGTCTTTGGCGCGCGACCGGGGGGGACATCCGCCTGATCGTGTGCACCCATTCCCATCCTGACCACTCGCCGGGTGCGGCCCCCTTGCAGGCGATGTGCGCACGCAGACCACCGATTCTGGGATTACCCAGCGCCCCCACTGCCCGCGCCGCAAGCACCTTCGTGCCCGACCGCCCACTGGCAGACCGAGAGGTGCTGGTCCTGTCGTCGCCGGATCCGCAGGCGCCGATCCATTCCCTGCAGGTGATTCACACGCCAGGGCATGCCGCCAACCATCTGTGCCTGGTCCTGCTGGAAGACGGACTGCTGTTCAGCGGCGACCATATCCTCAATGGCAGCACGACGGTGGTGGATCCGCCGGATGGCGATATGTCGGCCTATCTGGACTCGCTGGACCGTCTGGCGGCGGTCTGTGCCGAACAGGTGATCGGGTTTATTTTGCCGGCCCATGGATACGTGATCGGTCAGGCGCCGGACGCCGTGGCGATGCTCAAGGCCCATCGATTGCGGCGCGAAGCCAAGATCGTCGGTGTGATGCAGGCGCAACCGGGCGGCACGCTGGATGACTGGGTGGCTCTGGCCTATGACGATGTCGCACCGCGCATGTGGCCGGTGGCAAAACGTTCCTTGCTGGCCCATGTACAGCGGATCGAGGCACTTTCCGGCGGCACTTGAACTTGTCGAAGCTGCCGGTCCCGAGCCCACCGAAGTGGGCTGTGTGTCAGAGGTCGTAGTGACCGGGGCCCTCGCCCAGCACACTGAGGTCCAGTGGACGCACGGCGCCCATCCACAGGGCACGATCACGGTGATCGATCAGGTCGTTGTCGCTGATCGGGTGGATGAACACCACCAGGCCGGCGCGATGCATGGCCAGCCAGGGAACCAGCTCGCCGAACAATACAGGCTTGAAAGCGAGCTGGCAACTCCAGTCGGGGTGCGGACCCACCGGTTTCTCATGCACCCGACCCATTTTCAGCGGGAATCGCCCGGCGGCTGCCAGACACAACGCACGGGCCTGGGCCAGGCTGGCGGCATCGAAGTACACATGGGCATGGAAGCCGTGGATGGTGGGGGTCGTGTCGCCTGGATGTTCCATCTGGATCTTTCCGCTGTGTGGATGTAAGTGTGAAGCCCACCGATAAGCCGGATTCTGTGCGTTGGAGTTTCCCCCAACGTGACTGTCATTAATCTGGGCCGCTGGTCACCCAGCGGCTCGGTGCTACCTACCCGCACACAGCCCGGGGGCCCCGGGTACCGCACCGCAGCGAACTGCGACACGACGCGTGTGCCTATTTGGTATTGCTGCGCGTAGAGATTGCCCGTTTCACCCGCTGCCAGGGTTGCCCCCGGCAGCGACTCGTCTCTGTTGCTCTGATCCTCACCTTATGCCACGGGTTTGCACCCATGGTTTTCAATGGACAGCTGTTAGCTGCTACGCTGCCCTGCGCAGTCCGGACGTTCCTCCAGTGCGGTGTTTCCACCCGACGCCAAAGCGTCGGCCTTGCGGCTTGCACCAGCGACAGTCTGGTGGGCTTCACA
>JAYVRP010000775.1:0-4445 GCA_043776215.1 Rhodoferax sp.
GGAGATCGCCGAGCTTGATACAGGCATCGGCTTGCGTCATGCGGGTGGAAACCTTGACCTCTACGTTCGGTTGCTGGAACGATTTTGCCAGGACTACGCTGACTTCTGCAAAGCATACGAGGCGTTGTTGTCCAGCGCGAAGTGGAGTGAGGCGCGGCGTGAGGCCCATACCTTGAAGGGCCTCGGGGCCAGTCTGGGCGCCACTGACATTCGAACCCTCGCGGCGGCTCTGGAAATAGCCGTCGAAACGCAGAACATGGACACGTGCCGCCTTCACCTGGCCACCACTGGCCGCGCGGTCACGTCATTGGTGTCTGCGTTGCAGCACCACTTCACCAGCCGGGTGGTTGCCAAGCCAGACCCCGTAGAGATGCAAAGCGCGATCATCGCCCTCTCCGATTGGTTACCCGAACTGTGTCGGTTGCTCCAGGCAGGAGATTCAGAGGCGCGCACGCTCTGGCAATCGCGGCAGGTGGAGGTTGCACAACAATTGCCGTTGGCGCTGGCGCAGCGTGTTTCGCAGGCGATTGCGAACTATGAGTTCGACGCTGCCATGGGTCTGCTGATGGATACGAACGTGGAGGGTGGCTGAACCTGCCCCTTCGTTGCGTCAACCCAACACCATGGTCAAAATGTTGGACGTGGCGCGCCAGGCATGCCGCTATGATCAGCTTAGTATCTTTGCCTGATTCGTGCCCTTGCGGGAACGGCGCGGCGCGTCTGGACCTGAACTCTCGTCAAATGATTCGCCCCGCTGAACGTCAAAGATCAAGCGCCTGTTCCAAGGTGTTTTGGCACGCTGCAACTTCGCTGGCATTTTTGATCGCTGCGCCCTTGGTGTGTCCTGTTGCAATGGCAGCGGACTATTCACTGACCGGGTTCGGGACCGCCGGTTACGCAGTGTCAGACCAGAAGGCTGCCTATTTGCGCTACATTGACAAAAGCGGGACGCTCAAGGCCGACTCCTTGATCGGTCTCCAAGGAGAAGCCCAATTCGATCCGCAGTGGGGCGCCACCGTCCAGGTCGTCGCCAGCGGGCCTCGAACGCGCGACAGCGGTGTCGATGCGCAGGTGCGATGGGCGTTTGTCAGTTACCGGCCCAATAACGAGTGGCTTTTTCGGGTTGGCCGCTTGCGGCCACCGGTGCTGATCAATACGCAGAATGCAGAAGTTGGCGTGACATACGATCAGGCACGGTTACCGGTGGAGGTTTATTCGCTGAGCCCTGTTTATGATCTGGAGGGGGGCGCCTTTACCCGAACATGGATAGGTGAAAACTTTGAGACGAATGTCGATGGATATCTCGGAAAGTCGAAGATAAAGTACCGAACTCCATTTCAGCGTGATCCAACTCAAACAATTTTCCCGGATAAGTACTTTCCTGAAAAAGTGGACTTTATGGGTTTGGTGCTGTCCCATACCTCCGGGCCCTTACTAATAAGGGCAGGAGTACATCGGGCCGTTCTAAGACCAGATCAACAACGGTTGTTCATAGACGCTTTCAATCCGACAGTAATTTCAGCACCGACCCCATTCGGCGGACTCCTTTATTTACCGGGAAACGTAATCGCCAAAATTGGTGTCAATGTTCTGACGATGGGAGCGGATTGGCGCGTCGAGGATTGGAGAATTTCAGGGGAGTACGGCCAGCGTATCCTCAAAGACACCAAAATGGGTGTTGGTAGCAAAAGTGCCTATTTCACTGTGGCGCGCAAGATAAACAAGTGGACTCCTTACGCGACCTACGGGCGCCTGCTGTCGGCATCTGATACGCGCAAGTACTATCAGGATTTGAACGCCACGCCAGTGCCGTTGGCTGCCCAAGGGACGCTTCCGGCTACCTACCACAAGATTCTCGCTGACGGGGTGTTTGTATTTGACCAGTATTCCACAATGCTCGGTACGTCATACGACCTTTCGCTGACATCCAAACTCAAATTCGAATGGATGCGAACCAAGATCGGCCTCGCATCGGCCTTGGTGGACGGCGATGTCCATCACAAGAGTTTCAACGTGTTTTCCATGTCCTACAACTTTGCTTTTTGACGCCGCGCCATGTCCAAGGCCGCCTTCTGCATGCTCGCCACTGCGCTGTTGACAGCGCTTGGGGAACTGCACGCGGCCGATGGCGTGGTGGTGATCGGGCACGCAAGCTTGCAGCGTCTGGATCCGGAGACGGTGGAAAAGATCTACACCGGCAAGCAGATTCAAGTGGGCAGTATCTATGTCACGGCCGTGAACGCCGATGTCGGCAGCACCTTGCGCGAGCGTTTTCTCCAGGCTTTTCTGAAGCAGGACGAAGGCAAATACACTGGGTATTGGCGCGTGCGTCGAAGCATCGGCCAGGGCAAACCCCCCAAGGAACTGCCGAAAAGCGCGGATGTCATCAACTTCGTGACCTCCACGCCAGGCGGCATTGGATATATCAATGAAAGTGAAGTGCAGGCCGGCATGAACATCCTGTTGAAATAGCGGCCAGGCATCAGACTGCAAGCCCGAATGCAGCCGTTTGCAAGGGCCATCATGGCGCCGACGCGCGCACTTTCACTTCCCGAACATCCGATTCCTCGCATTCTCCAGATGCCACCGCATCGCCAGCCCGGCGGCTTGTGCATCCCGGCATTGGAGCGCCTCCAGCACCGCAGCATGTTCGGCCTGCACCAGTTTCTGGCGCTCCACACTTTTCAATAACGACAGGTTGCGCATCAGGTTCATGCTCACCAGCACCTGCGCCTGCATGGACGCGATGGCGGAGATGAAAAACTGGTTGCCGGAGGCGCGCGCCACGGCCAGGTGAAAGTCGAAATCTTCGCCGGCACCCACCACCTGGTCGGTAATGACGCGGTCGAGTTGCGTATAACAACGCACCACCTCGGCCAGGTCGGTCTCACTAGCCATGGTGGCCGCGAGTGCGGCCGCGCCGGACTCCAGCACGATACGAAACTCGAAACAGCGCTGCACATCCGAAATAGTTTCCAGGGGCGTGAAACGCGGCAGGTCGGGGTCGGGCCGGCGCGTCACATAGGTGCCCGAACCCTGGCGGGTGCTGGTAATGCCGTCCGAGCGCAGGCGCGACAAGGCCTCGCGGATGGTGGGGCGCGAGGCCGCAAAACGCGCGGTCAGCGCCTGTTCGGTGGGCAGCTTGTCGCCCTCGTTGAATTCACCTTCCATGATGGAGCCGAGGATCTCTCGGTAGACCCTGTCCACCAGACCGGTGCTACCTGGTTGCCTGTGGTTCATGGTGGCGAGGCCAGGCACGATGATCGGTCAGCGGCTTTGTTGCTCATAGGCCAACAGAACCTGCGCCAGCGCCCGGATTTCGCCCATGCGCGCGGCTGGGGAGGCGCTGAGCAGGGGCAACTGGGGGCCCATATCGGCCACACCACACTGGGTGACCGCATCGTGCAACACACGAATCAGCGAGATGGATTCGCGCAGGTTTTCCAACGGCATGAACTGCGCGTACAGCAAGTCTGCGCTGGCCTTGTCGTCGCGCTGCAGTGCGTGCAGCAGCCGCAGGCAAGCGCGCGGGGCAATACAGCCACAACCCGTGGTGAACGAGGCCAGGCCAAACCCCGTGATATGCACCGGCGCCGGCCGCTCCCCCATGCCGCTGACGATACGCGCCGCCGAGATGCGTTGCACCAGCGTCTCCAGGTAGGGGTCGGTGGCCGGGTCGTCGCGCACGATGGCGTATTTCACGGCCAGAATACACCCCTCTTCGACCAGCCGGCCGAGCCGCTCGACGTCGATGTAGGACTCGCTCTTGAGGTACAACGTGACCGGAATACCGGCCGCATCCACAAACCGCTTCAGGCCTTCTGCCACGCCCTCGGGGCTGGTGAAGCCCTGCAGGGGCAGCACCATGGCGGTGCGGTAACCGGTGCCGCGCAGCAGGCGCGCCTGGTCCATCATCTTGCCAAAGTCCGGGCCGATGGCGGGTATCACGCGGGTGCTGGCGGCCGTGCTGCTGGCCAGCATGTCGAGCATCTGCGCATAGTCCTGCAAGCCGCAGTGGTACAGGTTGGCGTTGCCACCGTACAGCAGGATACGCAGGCCGCCGTCCTCCACATGGCGGATGAGGCGCTGGTTCTGCGCCTCGTCAATCGACAGGTCGGCACGGCGCGCCAGCGGAGGCACTGCCAGCACGGTGGAGGCGAATTCTTCGATCAGCAGGGGAGACGTATTCATGGCATCAGGCTCAAAACAAGAGACTCCGGATCGTGCCTGCTGCAACAAGGCAGGCGAAAATATTGTATGACACCCTTAAAGATGTATGACAACAATTTGCAGACGCCGATCCAGAATCCAGCATTCGGGCGATATTTAAAGTTCAAATGCAGTCGTATTAGGGTTTAACCTTGGTTGACACGTGAAAAGTTGTCTGACAAAGTCGCTAACGTACTTCCACAGGAAACCCCATGAAAAACGACTCGTCCAGGACC
>JAYVRP010000776.1:0-16126 GCA_043776215.1 Rhodoferax sp.
GCGCCGCTTTCACAATCGCCCGAACACGCCACAGCGGTCATCCAACGTCCGCATTCCAGCTGCCGCAGCGATGCCACAATAGTCTGGCCTGACCACCCACCAAGAAGGAGACACTGTGACGCTTTCCGACATCGACATCGCCCAGGCGGCAACCCTCAAGCCCATCCTGCAACTGGCGCAGGACCGGCTGCGCATCCCGCTCGAAGCGCTGGAGCCGTATGGCCACTACAAGGCCAAGATCGACCTGAACTGGCTCAGCCAGCAGACGGGGCCGAACGGCAAGTTGATCCTGGTGACCGCGATCAGCCCGACGCCGGCAGGCGAAGGAAAAACGACGACAACCGTGGGCCTCGGCGACGCTCTGAACCGCATCGGCAAACGAGCCGTCATCGCCTTGCGTGAACCCTCGCTGGGCCCGGTGTTCGGCATGAAGGGTGGTGCGGCCGGTGGCGGTTATGCGCAGGTCGTTCCGATGGAGGACATCAACCTGCATTTCACCGGAGACTTCAACGCCATTGCACTGGCGCACAACCTGCTTGCGGCGCTGCTGGACAACCATATTCACCACGGCAACACTTTGCGTTTTGACGTGCGTCGTATTGTGTGGCGCCGCGTGATGGACATGAATGACCGCGCCCTGCGCTCGACCGTGATTTCCCTGGGCGGGCCGGGTAATGGTTTCCCGCGCGAAGACGGTTTCGATATCGTGGTGGCCTCCGAGGTGATGGCCATTTTTTGCCTGGCGACTTCGCGCAAGGATCTGAAGAACCGTCTGGGAAGCATCATCGTGGGCTACACCCGCGACCAGGCGCCAATCCGCGCCCGCGACTTGCAGGCCCAGGGAGCCATGGCCGCGTTGCTGAAGGACGCCATCAAACCCAACCTGGTGCAGACGCTGGAGAACAACCCGGCCATCATCCACGGCGGGCCGTTTGCCAATATTGCGCATGGCTGCAACACCGTGACGGCGACCCTGGCCGCACTCAAGCTCGGTGAATACGTGGTGACCGAAGCCGGTTTTGGTGCGGACCTGGGGGCCGAAAAATTCATCGATATCAAGTGCCGAAAATCCGGGCTGCGGCCCGACGCGGCCGTGGTGGTGGCCACTCTGCGTGCGCTCAAGCACCATGGGGGAGTGGACGCGAAGGACCTCAACACGCCCAACCTGGTGGCACTCGAAAGAGGCCTGCCCAACCTGGAGCGGCACGTCAACAACATCCGCCACCATTACGGCCTGCCGTGTGTGGTGTCGATCAACCATTTCACCTCGGACACCAAGGAAGAGCTGGATCTGCTGCGGCGCCACATGGACCGCCAGGGCGTGCCGGTCGTGGTGGCGCGCCATTGGGCCGACGGGTCGGCGGGTGCCGAGGAACTGGCCCGCATCGTGGTCCAACTGGCTGAGTCCGGCACAGCGCACGCACGTTATGTGTACCAGGACGAAGACAGCCTGTGGGACAAGATGAAGGCCATCGCCACCAAGATCTATGGTGCTGCCGACATCTCGGCCGACTCCGCGGTGCGCGCGAAGATTGCCAAATTGCAGCAGGACGGTTATGGCCATTACCCGGTCTGTGTGGCCAAGACCCAATATTCGTTCTCGACCGATCCCAAACTGCGTGCCGCACCCTCGGGCCACATGGTCAATATCCGTGAGGTACGCCTGGCCGCCGGCGCCGAGTTCGTGGTCATGATCTGCGGCGACATCATGACCATGCCGGGCCTGCCGAAGGAGCCCGCATCGGCCCGCATCGACATCGACGACGACGGGAAGATTTCCGGATTGTTCTGAGTTGTTGATGTAGATCAAACTGTGTGTGCGCGCAACCCGGCTGGCGGGGCGCGTCATTCAGCGCGTCTTCAGCTCGGCCACCCATACTACGCAAGCCAATGTCTGGCAAGTGACAACATGGGGGATTTTCAAAAATGCACAAAGCAATATTGTCTGCAGTGGTGATTGCCGTTTCACTGGCGCTTGCGCCAGCCGCGCACGCGGCTTCGGTGATCGGTTTCCTGGGCAACTTCGATGTCATCAACGACACCGGCACCGTGGCACACGGTTTCGAGGTCGAGCTCGAAGGCCTGCATATCAGTGACATCACCAGCACGTTTGGTGGTGCCGGGCGCGGCTTTCCGTCGGGTCGTGGCTTCAACCGGGCCACTGCCGTGGAGCGCTACGGTGCACCGACGCTGGTGGAATACACCTCGGGCGCCACTTTTGGAACCCGGGTCACCTACGCCGGTCTTTTTGACAGCGGCACCAACGCCTGGGATCCGCTGAATTCGTACACCCCCACGGTGGCTGTTGGCAAGTTCGTGACGCCTGGCGAGAGTTGCTGGACCGGCCGCGCCGGTTACAGCGCCGCAACTCCGTGTGACCATTTTGGCGTCAGCGCCATCAAGAATGCCAGCAAGACCACCTACAGCTGGCTGCTCGAGACCAGTCCGAGCTCGAATGTTCTGAGCAATGGTCTGGTGGTCCTGCCAGCGCCCGTGTGGCAAGTCGTCCCGGCGCCCCCTCCGGTCGTCGTTGTGGGCGTGCCGCCACCGCCACCGGCACCCCCGAGGATCGTCGCGCAGGTGCAGGCGCCAGCGCCTGTGCCGCCGCCGCTGGAGGTCGAACCACAGTGGGGCGACGCAATTTGGGTCAAGGTGTTCACGACTGAGCTGCCGGACCCGGTTCAGCTCGAAGACCTTATCGGCGGCAACCCCAAGGTGGACCTGGCCAAAACCGAAAAAGAGTGGCAACTGCTACAGAAAGACCCGGGCAATCCGTTGTCTGGCCAACTCGAGAGTGGGTACGGTGCGCCGGTGGGCCCCAATGCGGCGTCGATTCTGCGGCGTTATGAGTTTTACAAGTTTGGGGGAACCTATGACGCCGTGGACCACCATGCGGTGCTGGAAGGCAACGACTCCAACCCCCTGGGGGCCGACGTTGGAACCTACCTCGGCGCGCAAAATGGTGCCGTGAATCTGGCCGCCGTCGCGGCTGTTCCCGAGCCCGAAACCTATGCCCTGATGCTGGCGGGCCTCGGATTGGTGGTGGGCATCGCGCGGCGCCGTTCCAGGTGTTGAATTTGTGCCGGCCTGACCGAGCGGCCGCTTGGCAATCTGAGGATCCGGTAATTTTTCACGATAGGTCTGGCCTGCATGGCGTTGCCCCAACGCGAACAGGCGGCAACTTCAGCGCAACTTAAGCTTCGCCAGGTAGCCTATACGACGTGCCTGGAGGGGCGGGTCGCCTGCCAGGCCATCCCATTCACAAGGAGGATCCAAGAAATGCAAAAAACATCCCTGTCCGCGGTCGCCATCGCGGTCTCCCTGGCCGTCGCGCCTTCCCTGGCCGGCGCCAGCGTCATCGGGTTCCTCGGCAATTTTGACGTGATCAATGACACGGGCACCACAGCCCACGGGTTCGAGATCGAGCTGCAGGGGCTGCACAGCATCGATGTCACTGACACCTTTGGCGGCCCCGGCCGGGGTTTTGGAACGGACCGAGGATTCGGAGCAAACAGCGTCGAACGATATGGCGCACCCGTGATCGCCGAGTATTCGGCGGGGGGAGTGTTTGGTGTGACTGTCCGGTACCAGGGTCTTTACGCGAGCGGCGCGTGGGACTACGGGACCCCCGTTGTGGCTCCGGGCGTTTTCGCCACACCGGGCGACAACTGCTGGACTGGAGGGGGCCTGGGTTATGGGCCATCTACCCCATGTGACCACTTCGGAGTTGGTACTGCGGTGACTCCCACAAAGACAACATACCGCTGGCTGGTGGAATCCGCGACGCCGGGGCAGTTGTCCAATGGTGTCGTCAATCTTCCGGCCGTGGTCGGTATGGTCGCGCCACCGATCGCGAATCCGGGGGCGCCTCCGGTCGCACTTGCCGTGGTTCAGGCACCTGCACCACCCGTTGAAGGGAAATTCGGCGAGGCGATTTGGGTCAAGGTTTTCACCACTGAATTTGAAGCGCCGCCAAAGCTGGAAGATTTGGTCGGGAACAATCCGAAGATCAAGGCCGCCCGGGAAGGGTTGCCCGAAATCGAGTGGCAGTTGCTGCAGACCGACCCCGGCAACCCGCTGGCGGGCCAACTGGAGCAGGGTTATGGTGCACCTGTCGGGCCCGACGCCCCGCTGATCGCGCGCCGTTACGAGTTCTACGACTTTTCTGGAACTTACGATGCCCAGTCGCATGAAGCCAAGTTCGACGCGGGTTTCGGTGATTCGCGTCCAGGGCCTAACGATGTCGGCAATTACCTTGGCGCACAGAACGGCGCGTTTGCCAATCTCAACGTAGCTGCAGTACCCGAGCCCGAAACCTACGCCCTACTGTTGGCAGGCAGCGGATTGGTTTTCGGCATCACTCGGCGGCGCCGGCAGCGCCCGACCTGAGCGAGCAGCGCCGGGGGAACAGCAGAGCGCGTTCAAAGTTGCGCGGGGCGGCGCTGGTTCGTCGGCATCCGCCAGAACCATGCCCTGCACCACTCAAAGATCCGTAGACTGCGCACAAGGCCCAGCCCCAAAGCCTTCCGCAGGAGACACCGCCATGCGACTCGACGACTTGCCCGTGCACGACATTCCGGCCTTGAACGGCAACAACGCCCCGGTCCTGCAGGAAGATGTCTTTGACAACCTGACCGTGTATGTGGTACCGCTCCGGCATGCCATACGCCGTGGATCCCGACACGCTGCAGACTTTGGGGCAGGCGGACTTCGGTGGCAGCATCAGCCGGATCTCCGCGCATTCGCGCCCGGACGAACACACCGGCGAACTGCTGTATGTCGATTACGGGCTGACTGCGCCGTACATGGAATACGGGGTGATCGGCCCGGACCGCCAACTCAAGCACAAGATTGAAGTGCCGCTGCCCGGCCCGCGCCTGCCGCACGACATGGCCGTGACCGAGAACTACACCATCCTGCACGACTTTCCGCTGTGGCCGGATGGCGGAGCGCGCAAGGCCGGCCGTTACAAGGTGCGTTTTCATGCCGACCAGGCGACGCGTTTTGGTGTGGTGCCGCGTTACGGTCAGCCCGGCGACATCCGCTGGTTCGAAGCCAAACCCACCTACATGCTGCATGTGGTCAATGCCTGGGAAGAGCAGCACGAGATCGTCATGGTGGGCACGCCCTACCGGGTGCATGAAACCGCCGACGGACAGATCGATGCGCGCAGACTCGAAAAAACCATCAACCTGCGCCAGCGCGATTTCCAGCTCCACGAGTGGCGTTTTGACCTGCAGACGGGCCAGACCCGTGAGCGGGTGATCGACGATGTGCTCAACACCGAGTTCCCGGTCATCAAAAGCGCCTACCAGGGCCGCAAGAACCGCTTCTCGTACCACGTGCTGTTTCCCCAGGGCGGGCGCGAGGAGCCACGCTTCCCTGGTCTGGTGAAGTACGAACTGAACACGGGTGCTTATGTGGCTTTCAGCGCCGGCCCGCAGTATTTTTACAACGAGCCCGGCTTTGCCCCGCGCGACAACAGTCAGGCGGAGGACGATGGGTATCTGGTGACACTGGTCTGGAACCCGGTGGATGCACGGTCCGAAATTCAGGTATTCGACTGCAAGGGTGCGCGGATGGCCGAAGGGCCGGTGGCGCGCATCCTGTTGCCGCGCCGTGTGCCGCATGGTTTCCAAGCCACGTTTGCGAGTCAGAAGACACTGGACCGCTGGAAGTAGCCCACGCGTTGCATACTTCGATCAATTTGCTCCCGTAGAGTGCGTCAGTGCCAGGCCTGACGGCTGCCTTCGACGGGTCAGTGGCGGGTGGCGTTGACCGGATCAGCTCTGCGCGACCGGTCGCGCCGGGTCGCTACACCACTCGCTCCAGCTGCCAGCGTACAGGGCTTGACGCCCCAGGCCGGCGATTTCCATGGCAATCATGTTGGGCACCGCACTCACGCCACTGCCGCAGTGGTGAACGACGGTGGCCGGGTCGCGGCCGGCCAGAAGGGCCTCAAATTCTTCCTTCAGGACCTGCGCCGGTTTGAAACGTCCGTCGGCCGCCATGTTGCTGGCGAACGGCCGATTCAATGCGCCGGGGATGTGGCCGGCAAACGGGTCCAGCGGCTCGACCTCCCCTCTGAAACGTGGCGTGGCCCTGGCATCGACGATGGTCTGGCTGGGGCGCCCGAGGCGCTCGTCCACTTCGGACGTGGTCGCCAGCGTGGCACGCTCTTCACCAAGGCGAAAAAGTTTTGCGGTATGCACGGTGGCCGGCCCACTGGTGACCACACCACCGGCTGCGTACCACGCTTCCAGGCCGCCATCGAGCACCGCGACACGTTCGTGCCCAGCCCACTTGAGCATCCACCACAGGCGGCCGCAGTAGTTGGCGCCCTGGCGGTCGTAGACGACGGCCTGCATCGGGTTGCCAAACCCTGCGCTGCCCAGCCAGGCAGCGAAGTTCTGGCGCGTGGGCAAGGGGTGCCGTCCGCCATTGACAGCTGGAGCGCCACCATGGGCACTCAGGTCCCGGTCGAGGTTCGCGCGCGTGGCGCCGGGAATATGCGCGGCTTCGAACTGCGCATCACCCGCTTGCGGTTTCATCAGCTCGAAGCTGCAGTCGAACACCATCAGGGGTGCGCCGCTGCCCATCAGGGCCTGCAGTTGTTCCGCTGTCACGATGGTCGTATAAGTCATGTGAGCAACTCCAGTGTGTTGGGGCCCATCGTGTTGCGGTACCACTCGTGAAAATGCTGCATGCCGTCTTCCATCGGGCTTTGGTAGGGGCCGCATGCGTTGTCGCCGCGGTCCATGAGCGCGCGCCGCCCGGCATCCATGCGCAAGGCAATTTCGTCGTCCTCGATGCAGGTTTCCATGTAGGCCGCTTGTTGGGCCTCGACGAACTCGCGCTCGAAAGCGGCAATCTCCTCAGGGTAATAGAACTCCACCACGTTCAGCGTCTTTTGCGGCCCCACGGGATGCAATGTGGACACGGTCAGCACGTGCGGGTACCACTCCACCATGACGTGCGGGTAATAGGTAAGCCAGATCGCGCCATATTTGGGAGGTTTGCCTTGGCGGAAGTCGAGCAATGCCTTTTGCCAACGCTCGTACACCGGGCTGCCGGCGCGACCGAGACGGTTGGCGACACCTACCGTCTGCACGGAGTAGTTGTCCTTGAATTCCCAGCGCAAATCGTCACAGGTCACGAAACTGCCCAGGCCGGGATGGAACGGGCCGACATGGTAGTCCTCCAGGTAAACCTCGATGAAGGTTTTCCAGTTGTACGCGCACTCGTGCAGTTCAACATGGTCCAGCACATGGCCGGAGAAATCGAGGTCAGCCAGCGGCCCCATGCCGTGCAACTCGTTGCCCACATGGCGCTGGCCTGCCTCGAACACCAAGCCATTCCACTGTTGCAGGGGGTAGTTGTCCAGATTCAGGCAGGGGTCCTTGGCGAAATGGGGTGCACCAATCAGTGTTCCAGCCTTGGCCTGCGCCCCCCCGCTGTAGGTCCATCGGTGCAAGGGGCAAACCAGATTGCCGGACGCGCTGCCGGGTTGGTCGGCTTGCAGGTTGCCACGCCCTTTGAGCATCACCGCCTGGCGATGCCGGCAGACATTGGAGATCAGTTCGACCCCTTGCGGCGTGCGCACCAGGGCCCGGCCGCCACGTTCCTGGGGCAGGACGTAGTAGTCACCCACCTCGGGAACCGCCAGTTCGTGACCCACATACCGGGGCCCGGGCTGAAAGATGCGACCTTGTTCGCGCTGGTACAGCGCCGGGTCGAAGTAGCTTGTAACTGGTAGTTGGCTGTTCGCCTGCTGCAGTCGAAGACTTAAATCAGACATGGGTGACCTGACCTAAAGACTCCCCACAGGGAGGAAAAATCCGCATTCACGGTGTGTGAGTTGCGTGATCGGGGCTCCGGAACAGAGCCGGAAGGGCGAGTCGCGATTGTACCCGTGGCCCCCGGCCGATCCTGCTCGACTCCCACCGCGCCCGGGCACCGCCCGCGCGGCCTCTGGCAGCGCCTAAAATGCGTGTTTTCAACCGATTCTCTGCCCATGTCCAAGGCATCTGCCCCCAAATCCGAGCCTGCCCCGCCCGCCACGTACGAGGTGGCCCTGCAGGAACTGGAGCAGCTGGTCAGCCGGCTGGAGGCAGGTGACATGCCGCTGGAGCAACTCATGGCAGCCTACCAGCGCGGCGCGACACTGCTGCAGTTTTGCCGCGACAAGCTGGAGACGGTCGAGAACCAGATCAAGGTGCTGGACGCCGGCACCCTCAAGGCGTGGGTGCCGGAGTAATGGACCACGGCGCCATGCTTGCCATGGAGCAATTTGACCTGACAGTTTGGTCCGCCGGGCATTTGCAGCATGTCGAGCGCGCGTTGTCCCGCTGGGTCACCTCCGACGCGCCTGCCGGTCTGGACCACGGTGCGCCGGCTGAGCTGGTGCAGGCCATGCGGTACGCGGTGCTCGATGGTGGCAAGCGGCTGCGCCCCCTGTTGGTGCTGGCCGCGTGCGAAGCCGTTGGCGGCAACCCCGAAGCTTCCATCCGCGCGGCCTGCGCCACCGAGTTGATCCATGCCTACTCACTGGTGCACGACGACATGCCTTGCATGGACAACGACGTTTTGCGGCGCGGCAAGCCTACAGTGCACGTGAAGTTCGGTGAGGCCAGCGCACTGCTGGCCGGTGATGCCCTGCAGGCACTGGCTTTCGAACTGCTGACGCCCGATGGGGATACGGTTCCCGCTGCGGTGCAAGCCACCCTGTGCCGGCTGCTCGCCCGTGCTGCAGGCAGTGCCGGCATGGCGGGCGGGCAGGCCATCGACCTGGCCAGCGTGGGGTGTCATTTGACGGAAAGACAGCTGCGCGAGATGCACCAGCTCAAGACCGGTGCCTTACTGCAGGGCAGCGTTTTGATGGGTGCTTGTTGTGGCGAGGTGACAACCCGTCAGTGGCAGGCGTTTTCCGCCTATGGTTCGGCGGTCGGTCTCGCGTTCCAGGTGGTGGACGACATCCTCGACGTCACAGCCGACTCGGCCACCCTGGGCAAGACGGCTGGCAAGGACGCCCTGGCCGACAAACCCACCTATGTGTCGGTACTCGGGCTGGCCCGCTCGCGGGCCTATGCGCAGGAACTGCTCGCCAGTGCCCGCGCTGCGCTGGACCACGGTGGCTTTCCACAGTCCGCTGCCCTGCGTGCCCTGGCGCACATGGTGGTCAACCGGTCGAACTGACCAACAAGAGGCGATAGACCCATGCCCCACTCTTCCTACCCGCTGCTGCAGGCCATCAACGACCCGGCCGATCTGCGCCGCCTGCCGCGAGGCCAACTCGGTGCGTTGGCGTCCGAATTGCGTGCCTATGTGTTGTCCAGTGTGTCGAAGACCGGGGGGCACCTCAGCTCCAATCTGGGCACGGTCGAGTTGACTGTGGCCTTGCACTATGTCTTCAACACGCCGCACGACCGACTGGTGTGGGATGTGGGCCACCAGACCTACCCGCACAAGATCCTGACCGGCCGGCGCGAGCGCATGGAATCACTGCGTCAGCTCGGCGGTTTGAGCGGGTTCCCGCAACGCTCCGAAAGTGAACACGACGCTTTTGGCACGGCCCATTCCAGCACCTCGATTTCCGCCGCACTCGGCATGGCGCTGGCGGCCAAGATCAAGGGTGAACACCGGCATTCGGTGGCCATCATCGGCGATGGTGCGCTAACCGCAGGCATGGCGTTCAAGGCGCTCAACAACGCCGGTGTGGCGCACTGCAATTTGCTGGTGATCCTGAACGACAACGACATGAGCATCAGCCCGCCGGTGGGCGCGCTCAACCGCTATCTGGCGCAACTCATGACGGGCCAGTTCTACTCGGCGGCCAAGAATGTCGGCAAATCGGTGCTCAAGGGCGCGCCACCCCTGTTCGAGCTCGCCAAGCGTTTTGAAGAACACGCCAAGGGCATGGTAGTGCCCGCCACGCTGTTCGAGAAATTCGGCTTCAATTACACCGGGCCCATCGATGGGCACGATCTGGAGTCCCTGATTCCCACGCTGGAGAACATCAAGCACCTGAGCGGCCCGCAGTTCCTGCACGTGGTCACGAAAAAAGGGCAGGGCTACAAGATGGCCGAGGCCGATCCGGTGGCTTACCACGGGCCCGGAAAATTCGATCCGGCGGTCGGGCTGCAACCCTCCAGCGTCCCGGCCAAACCGACCTTCACGCAGGTGTTCGGACAGTGGTTGTGCGACATGGCGACCCGGGATGCACGGCTGGTAGGCATTACGCCGGCCATGCGAGAAGGCTCGGGGATGGTCGAATTCGAGCGACGGTTTCCTGCACGATATTTCGATGTGGGCATCGCGGAACAACATGCGGTGACCTTTGCTGCTGGCCTGGCCTGCGAGGGGCTGAAGCCGGTGGTGGCGATTTATTCCACGTTCCTGCAGCGTGCTTACGACCAGGTGATCCACGACGTGGCGCTGCAGAATCTGCCGGTGGTGTTTGCCCTGGACCGCGCCGGCCTGGTGGGGGCAGATGGCGCCACCCACGCGGGTGCCTACGACATCCCGTTTCTGCGCTGCGTCCCCAACATGAGCATTGCCTGCCCGGCCGACGAAAGCGAATGCCGGCAACTGCTCAGCAGCGCATTCGAGCAGGACCACCCGGTGGCTGTGCGGTATCCGCGGGGTGCCGGTGTGGGCGCCACCCTGCGGTCCGACCTGCAGGCGCTGCCGTTCGGCCGCGGCGAGGTGCGCCGACGCGGGCGCGGCATCGCGATTTTTGCGTTCGGCACGCTGCTGTATCCGGCGCTGGAGGTGGCAGAGCGGCTCAACGTCACGGTAGTCAACATGCGCTGGGCCAAACCACTCGACATCGAACTCCTGCTTGACATCGCCGGCCAGCATGAGGCGTTGGTGACGGTGGAGGAGGGTGCACGTATGGGCGGGGCTGGCAGTGCCGTTGGCGAGGCGCTGGCGGCGGCCGGGTTGGTGAAGCCCCTGCTGCATCTGGGGTTGCCAGATGCTTTCATCGAGCACGGGGACGCTGCGCTGCTACTGGCGACGCAGGGACTGGATGCCAGCGGCATCCTGGCCTCGGTCCAGGCGCGGTTCGCCGCCGTGATCGAGGCCGCCCGGCCGTCGCTCAAGATAGTGGCTTGAGCGGGCGCGTAGCTCCACCAGCGCGGGCGAGACCGGTGCACTGGTGTTTTCCCCTATGTCTTTTCCCTGCGGAACAAGGGGATTTGCGCTTGATTCCGGTTAACCTTGAAGGCGTACCAAAGTACGACCTCCATGCGGGTGTGTGGCGGGTCCGCAGGAGCCCGATTGCATGGAAACATTTCTCGACATATCGCGTGCGATAGACCGGCTGACCAACGGGTTTGCCCACATTGCCAAGTGGGCGGTGCTGGCTTCGTGCCTGATCAGCGCCGGCAATGCGATCGTTCGCTACCTGGCCAACTACAGCTCGAATTCATGGCTGGAAATCCAGTGGTACCTGTTTGCGGCCTGTGTGATGCTCGGCGCGGCGCAGGTGCTGCGGGTCAATGAGCATGTGCGGGTTGACGTCCTGTACGGTCGCTACTCCGGCCGCACGCAGGCCTGGATCGACTTGTTCGGCATGTTCGCCTTCCTGATTCCGGTGATGGTGCTGATGATCTACTTTTCCTTTCCGCTGTTCCTGCAGATGTACCGCACGGGCGAGATGTCCAGCAATTCTGGCGGCCTGATCCGCTGGCCGGCAATGCTGATGCTGCCTCTGGGTTTTCTGCTGGTGCTGCTGCAGGGAATCTCCGAGATCATCAAGCGTATCGCCTGGCTTGCCGACAAGTACGAGGCCGAATTCCACTACGAAAGGCCTCTGCAATGAGCATGGAAACCTTCGCCCCGCTGATGTTCGCGGGGCTGGTGATTGTCCTGCTGTTGGGATTCCCTGTCGCGTTCTCCCTGTCGGCGCTGGGCGTGGGCTGCGGCTATTTCGCGGTCTACATGGGCTGGTTCCCGGTGTCCTTCATGAACGCGTTGCCGCTCAACGTGTTTGGCATCCTGTCCAACGACCTGTTGCTGGCGATCCCGTTCTTCACCCTGATGGGCTCTATCCTGGAGAAATGCGGGTTGGCCGAGGACATGCTCGATTCCATGGGCCAGTTGTTCGGTCCGGTGCGCGGCGGCCTGGGCTATTCGGTCATCATCGTTGGATTCATCCTGGGCGCGATCACCGGCACGGTGGCCGGGCAGGTCATCGCAATGGCCATGATCTCGCTGCCGGTCATGATGCGCTGGGGCTACAACATGCGGTATGCCACCGGCGTGCTGGCGGCATCGGGCACTATCACGCAGTTGGTGCCGCCGTCCCTGGTGCTGGTGGTGCTGGCCGACCAGCTAGGGAAATCGGTGGGCGACATGTACAAGGGCGCCTGGGGGCCGTCGATTCTGCAGGTGCTGCTGTTCGCGCTGTACACGTTCATTTTGTCGCGCGTCAAGCCGGAGCATGTTCCTGGCGTGCCCAAGGAGGCACGCACCCTGCAGGGCTGGGCCCTGTGGGGCCGGTGCCTGCGTGGCATCGTCCCCTCAGCGGTCCTGATCTTCCTGGTGCTGGGCAGCATGGGTGGCCTGCCGGGCATTACCACCGCCATCTGCACGCCGACCGAGGCCGGCGCCATGGGTGCGGTGGGCGCTTTCGTGCTGGCTGCCATTCATAGGCGCCTGAACTGGCCGCTGGTGAAGGACACCATGCTGGGCACCATGCGCATTACCGCCATGGTGGTGTTCATCCTGATCGGCTCGCGGGTGTTCTCGCTGGTGTTCCAGGGCGTCGAAGGCGGCCGCTGGATCGAGCACATGCTGATGGGCTTGCCGGGCGGGCAATTGGGCTTTCTCATCGCAGTCAACATCTTCATCTTCTTCCTGGCCTTCTTCCTCGACTTCTTCGAAATCGCTTTCATCATCATCCCATTTCTGGCGCCCGTGGCCGCCAAGCTGGGTATCGACTTGATCTGGTTCGGGGTGATGATCTGCGTGAACATGCAGACCAGCTTCATGCACCCGCCGTTCGGCTTCGCGCTGTTCTATCTACGCGGCATTTCCGACACGTTGTTCAAGAACAAGTCGCTGCCGCGCAAGGTGGAGACCACCGACATCTATCTGGGTGCGATCCCCTGGGTCGTGATGCAGCTGATCCTGGTGGCGATCGTGATCTTCGTGCCGGAGACGGTGACTGTGTTCCTGGACAAGGAGCAGGTGCTCGACCTGAAGAAGGCTGGCGAGGACATCGAGAAGATGGAAGGCGGGGCCACGGACCAGAGCGCCGCCCCTGGGTCCCGCGCGGCGTCGGCGCCTGCTGCTGCGGCGTCCGGCGCGGATGCCTCGGGTGCTGCCGCGCCTGCTGAGGAAGAGAAGGCCAATGACAATGACCCGATGAAGGCTCTCGAAGAGGCGATGAAGAAGGACGCGGCCGGTGGCAAGAAGCCCTGAGCGGGCGCGGCAGGCCGACGATGCAGCGTTACGAGGCGTGGCGCTTGGCGCCCAAGTTCGAGTGAGCTGCGAAGTGTGCCCCGGGCATGGCATCCCGGCCTGCAATGGAAAAGGCCCCGCCATGGCGGGGCCTTTTCCATGGGCAGCGGCTGTGGGCCGGCGCGCCGGTCAGAGCTTCACGCTCTGCATGTAGCTGTCGAACCGGGCCTCGGTGAATCGGAACCACAGATTGGCTTCACGGCGGAAGTTCGAGTAGTCGTCGTAGATCTTCTTGAAGGCCGGGTTGGAAGCGCTCAGTTCGCTGTACAGTGCCAGGGCCTCCTTGAACGCGGCGTCCAACACCGGCTTGGGGAAGGGAACCAGTTTGGTCCCGCCAGCCACCAGTTGCTTGAGCGCCCCCGGATTGCGGGCATCGTACTTCGCTTGCATCTCGGTGTGGGCAAAGGCCGCCGCCGACTCGATGATCGCCTTGTATTCGGCCGACAGCGTGTCGAACGCCTTCTGGTTGACGAACAGGTCGAGTTGCGGGCCGCCTTCCCACCAGCCTGGGTAGTGGTAGATCGGGGCAACCTTGTTGAAGCCCAGCTTCTGGTCGTCGTACGGGCCTACCCATTCGGCGGCGTCGATCGTGCCCTTTTCCAGTGCCTGGTAAATTTCGCCGCCAGGAATGTTCTGCGAGACAGTGCCCAGGCGGGACGTGACCTTGCCGGCAAACCCACCTACGCGGAACTTCAGGCCTTTCATGTCGGCGACGGTCTTGATCTCCTTGCGGTACCAGCCGCCCATCTGCGCGCCGGTGTTGCCCATCGGGAAACTGGTGAACCCGTAACCGGCGTAGAACTCGCGCATCAGCTTGAGGCCGTTGCCGTCGTAACTCCAGGCGGTCATCTGCCGGCTGTTCAACCCGAAGGGGATGGCGCAGCCTAGTGCGAATGCGTCGTTCTTGCCGAAGTAGTAATACGGAGCCGTGTGCCCCATTTCCACCGTGCCGCTCTGCACGGCATCCACCAGGCCGGGCATCGGAACCAGTTCGCCCGCGGCGTGCACCGAGATTTCGAACTTGCCGCCGGTCATGTCTTTGACCTTCCTGGAGAACGTTTCAGCAGCTCCGTAAATGGTGTCGAGGGCTTTGGGGAAGCCCGAGGTCAGGCGCCAGCGGATGGCGGCTTGCGCATGCACGATGGCCGGTGCCACACCGGCGGCGAATACGCCGGCCAAGCCTGCATTCTTGATGACAAAACGACGATCCATAGATCTGGCTCCAGGTAGTGAAAAAAAGGTGAAATGAACTGGCCGCTGCTGCAAGGGCGGCTCCACAGCCTGCCGACCGGATGTGGTCACACGGATTCCGAAGGCGGCTTGATTTTAGGAACATAAATGGAGCCGTGGCGGGAGGGGTTTCCCTTAGCCGGAAATGGAGGAAGGGCACTGGAGGCCCGGGGCAGGGGGATAAGATCAGGCATATGCAAGACACCTTGGTCCAAGGGATCGATTCACCCGCCATGCGTGGCGCCGGGCGAGAACTGCTGTCCGTGGCGCTGATGGACGCACGCAACCACACCCTGCACATGTGCAGCCAGTTGGCCACCACTCTGGAGGCGTCGGGTTTTGCTGTGCCGTCATTGCCGGAGCTCGATCCCCCGTTGTGGGTCCTCGGCCACATCGGCTGGTTCCAGGAGTTCTGGATTGCACGCAACATGCACCGCCTGCGTGGCACCCGCGCGGACCCGCAGGCCACGCGCCTGCCGTCCATCGAATCGACGGCCGACACCTGGTGGAACGACGCTGTGGTGCCGCACGACCATCGGGCTGCCGTGCCGGGGCAGGACACCACACAGATCAAGGCCTACCTGCTGGCCACGCTCGAAACCACGCTGGAACTGCTGGAAAAGACCCTTGACACAGACGACGCACTGTATTTTTACCGCCTGGCCCTGTTCCATGAGGACTTGCAGGGCGAAGCACTGGTGACCGCGGCCCAGACCCTGGGCGTGCCCCTGGCCATCGAAGTGCCTGGTGCGATGACCGTGCGCGAAGCGCTGCTGGTCCCTGCGGGGCTCTGGTCGCTGGGCAGCGCGGCGCAGGGGTTCAGTTTCGACAACGAGCGTCAGCGCCACGATGTCGATGTTCCCGAGTTCGAGATCGATGCGCAGGTGGTCACCTGGGCCCAGTTCGTCGAGTTTGTCGACGATGGGGGTTACGACCGTGCCGAGCTTTGGCATACCGATGGCTGGTCGTGGCTGCAGGGGCAGTCGAGCGGTCACGGAGGCCGCGCCCCACGCTATGTAGACCAGATCGGCGTTGCCAGTGGTGCCGTCATGCAGACCCGTTTTGGAACGCCGCGGCGCATGCTGGGCAGCCAGCCCGTGATGCATGTGAGCTGGTGGGAGGCCGACGCCTGGTGCCGCTGGGCCGGGCGCCGGCTGCCAGCCGAGGTGGAATGGGAAATGGCCGCGCACGCGGTGGCACGCCGGGGGTTCCGCTGGGGCGATGTGTGGGAGTGGACCGGCAGCACCGCGCGCGCTTATCCTGGTTTCGTGCCGGACCCCTGGCGCGACTACTCGGAGCCCTGCTTTGGGAGCCACAAGGTGCTGCGTGGTGCATCGTTTGCGACGCGCGGGCGCATGAAACACCCGAAATTCAGGTACTTCCTGGCGCCGCACAGTGACCATGTTTTTGCGGGTTTCCGCTCCTGCGC
>JAYVRP010000777.1:0-4431 GCA_043776215.1 Rhodoferax sp.
CAAGGCGCGGAGTTGGGTTACCAGGTGCAGACCAATCTCTGGCTGGCAGCCGGCATCAACTGGAGTGGTTTTGACGACCGCGACCTGGTGGGCTCCGACTACACCCGCAAGGGCGTGTATATCCGCTTGCGCTGGAAGTTCGACGAAGACCTGTTCCGGGGCGACACCCCCGCCATCAACCGCGCGCTGGACCGCACGCCGTAAAGCGACACGACAGGCCGCGCACCCGCCACCTCTTTGCACCCCACCGACCACCATGAACCCGTTTCACACCCTTCGCGTCACCGTTGTCCCCTGCCTGATGGCGCTGGCCTGGCCATTGCTGGCTGCAGCCCAGACACTGACGCCGGCGCCGGCCCGCATCAGTGACCGCGCCATTCACGCCGACTACCAGACCTACGAGCAGACGCAGGCCCGCATCAAGGGTTTGAACGACCAGGGACGCCCGCTGCGCGACTACCACCTGGCCAAGGCGCAATGCTGGCTGGACGTGTCCTTCCATGAATACACCCGCAATGATCGCAGTGCATTTCCGCAGGAGGCGCTGGACCAGTCGCTGGCGTTGGTGCAGTTGATGGAGCAGAAAGCCGCGAACTTGCCGATGGACACGCCGCTGGTCCACAACGCGGAGCGCTTGCGGCCCGACCTGTGGGACCTGGCCGGCCAGCTCAAGGCGCACGAGGGCCATGCCTGTGCGGCGCAACGCGTGGCGTGCGCCGAGGTGGAGCTGGTGCATGCCGGCAACGAACACCGGCAGCAAGGCTGGCGCCATGCCCGGCCCTACGTGCAGATGGCCGAAGACCAGTTGCTGCAAGCCAGCGCGCTGGCCGACGCCTGCGTGCCCAGGCCGGTGCCGCTGGCTGCGGTGCTGCCACCGGCAGTGCCCGTGCCCGTGCTTGCGCCCGCACCGGCAGCGCCACTGCCGCCGGTCGTTCGGCTGGCGCAGCCTCTGGAATACCAGGCCAACGTACTCTTCAATCACAACCGAGCTGAACCCGAGCAGGCGCGCCGCATGACGCTGGACCGCCTGGATGTGGCGGTGGCACGCAGCCGCGAGGCCGGCGTGACGCTGCAACAGGTGCAGCTGGTGGGCCACGCTGACCGCACCGGCCAGCATGCCGCCAACGAAGCCCTGGCCAGGGCACGCGCTCAGAGCGTGCGCGACTATCTGGTGACCAAGGGCGTGCCCGCGGTGGTCATCGGGTCGACGGTTCAGGGAGACCGCCAGCCAGTGAGCGTGTGCCAGGGCAAGTTCAAGTCGCGCGCCGAAGAGCTCGAGTGCCTGTTGCCCAACCGCCGAGTCGAGGTCAATTTCGTCACCTTGCGCCAGCCTTGAAGAGGGCCTGCGGTCGGTGACGCCGGTCGGGGCTGGTGGTGCCAGCGGGATCAGGCTGGCGGGGAGTGCCCACGCGGGTCGGGCGCTTGCGGTGGCGCGACAATGGCAGGATTCTGGAGGCACACCACCATGGGAAATCGGCTCACACAAATTGCAACCCGCACCGGTGACGACGGCACCACGGGCCTGGGGGACAACACCCGGGTGTCCAAGGACAGCCTGCGCGTGCACGCGATGGGCGACGTGGACGAGCTCAACTCCTGCCTGGGCGTCCTGTTGTGCGAGGAGATGCCCCGCGACGTGCGCACGCTGCTGGTCGAAATCCAGCACCAGTTGTTCAACCTCGGTGGCGAGTTGTCGATTCCGGGCTTCGAGTTGCTCAAGGGCGAAGCGGTGCTGGCGCTGGACCAGGCGTTGGCCGAGCACAACGAAAAGTTGCCCCGGCTGCAGGAGTTCATCCTGCCCGCCGGCACCCGTGCCGCAGCGCAGGCGCACGTCGGTCGCACCGTGGCACGCCGCGCCGAACGCGCGGTTGTGGCCCTGGGTGCCCAGGACGCGCTGCGCGACACGCCGCGACAGTACCTGAACCGCCTCAGCGATCTGTTGTTCGTGCTCGCGCGGGTGTTGAATCGTTTCCGCACCGACGGCTCGGTCGGTGATGATGTGTACTGGAAAAGCGAACGTATGGAGCGCGCAGCGGCAGAGTAATGCCCGGCCGGCGCGTGCAGGTGTCAGCGTGGCGCCAGCACGGCCATCGTGATGCGTGACACGCAGGTCAGCTCACCTGCATCGTTGGTCATCTCGATTTGCCAGACCTGGGTGCTTCGACCGATGTGCACCGGGCGCGTGATGCCGGTGACCCAGCCGCTGGTGGCGCCCTTGAGGTGGTTGGCATTGATGTCCAGCCCGACACACCGGTAACCGTTGGGCGTCGAATACGCGGCGCCGCAGGACCCCAGCGTTTCGGCCAGCACGACCGACACGCCGCCGTGCAGCAGACCGTAGGGTTGTTTGGTTCGGCGGTCCACCGGAATGCGGCCGCGGATGAAGTCGTCACCCACCTCCAGAAACTCCATGCCCAGCCAGGCCACGGCGGTATCGACGTGGATGGCGGCAAGTTCTTCGAGCGAGACGGGTTTTTTCCAGATACGCATGCAGACTCCGGGGCGGATGCAAAAAGGTGCACACAAAGTATCGCACCGCGGCTGTGCACGGATGCTGGCGCTGCCCTTGCGCATGCGCTGATCTCGGCCCAGACAAAGTCCTGCCCCGGCACCACGGGTTGCGCAGATTCGCCAGTACCAGGATGGGCTGGCGGCACGGCACGCCTTGTCGTTCAACTGCCACGATGACCGGTGGCGCTGGTCCGTCACCGACCTGGACGCATACTGGCAAAGCATCTGGGAATACTTCGATGCGCGCTCACCGACCCCCCACAGCGCCGTGCTGGCGCAACGCCGCATGCCGGGCGCGGGGAGGGGCAGCCCGAGGCCCCGGTTATTCCTCCACGCGGTGCAGGCTGATCAGGCTCATCAGGGCCGAGACGACTTCGGGTTTGAACCCCACACGCGCATTGCCGAAACCGTCGCCGCCGCTCATTACGAGCTTCTGGATGTATTCGACGCAGTCACGCGAACCCCAGAAAATCTTGACCGCCTTGGCGATACGTTCGTGGTGCCTGGCCACTACCGCCATCGCGGCGTCGATGCCGACCTGGCGCGGCAACTCGTGCAGCGGCATCGGGCGTGTTGCCAGGTCTTCCTCCTCCCAGGCCAAGGTCGGGAACCCGACCTCCGGCTTCTTTCCGCTGGTTGCCATGGTGTCTCCGTGTGCGGGCGTCGTGGGTTGATTATCGGCGCGATCGCACGGAACTTGAGCCTGCGCGTCACCAGGTCTCAGTCGCCCGTTGCGGCCTCGCCACGGGCCGTCGCCTGGAGCCAGTGGCAGAAGTGTTCCAGGGCCTGTGTGGCTTGCGCGCGTTCCGGCAGCACGAGGTAATACGAGCGCTCGCCGCGCAGCAGGTCCGGGCAGGCCACAACGAGCGTACCGCTGGCAAGCTCCGCGTCGACCAGCAGGCGCGGTACGAGGGCCACCCCCATGCCATGCATGGCGGCAGCGGCGGTCATCGAGAACAACTCGTAACGCGGCCCCGCCAACGCCAGGGGCGCCGCGACCCCTGCGGCGTCAAACCATTGCTGCCACGCCAGCGGCCGTGTGCTTTGCTGGAGCAGCGGCAAATCGATGAGGTCCTGAGGCGCGAGTGTGCGGCGGGAGCGCAGCAGGGACGGTGCACACACCGGCACCAACGCTTCGTGCAGCAGGTGGAGGCAGCGGGTACCCGCCCAGTTGGCGAGCTGTTCGGGCGTGCCCACGTACAGGGCAGCGTCAAAACCGCTGTCGGCAAAAAGAAAGGGCCGCGTGCGGGTTTCGATATGCACCACGATGTCCGGGTGCAGGGCGGCCAGGGCGAGCAGTCGCGGGATCAGCCAGCGTGTGGCAAAGGTCGGCACTGCGGCGAGCGTGATGGAGCGGCCTTCGCCCATGCCGGACATCGCTTCGAGTGTGTCGCGCTCCAGAGATTGCAGGCGTTGTCGCACTTGCTTCGCGTAGGAGGTGCCGCGTTCTGTGAGTGCCACCCCATGGCGGGTGCGCTGGAACAAGGCTTGCCCGAGGAAGGTTTCGAGCGCAGCGATCTGGCGTGACACCGCGCTCTGGGTCAGCGCGAGTTCCTGTGCCGCACGGGTGTAACTCTCGTGCCGCGCGGCCGACTCGAAACACAGCAAGGTATGGGTGGCGGGGATTGATCGGCGCATCGGTGTACGCGCACGGGCGGCTCAGGCACCTTCGGGTTTGATCCGGGCTCGCGCGATCACCGGTTTCCAGCGCGCCTGTTCGGCGCGGATGAAGGCATCAAACTCGGCGCCGCTGTTGCCCACGGCCAGCGCGGTGTCGGCCGCCAGTTTGTCTTTGACCGCGTTGGCGCGCGTGGCCCGGATGGCTTCCGCCTCCAGCCGGGCGATGTGGGCGCGGGGCCACTTGCTCGGTGCCAGCAGCCCGTACCACTGGGTCATCTCGAAACCCTTGTAGCCCTGCTC
>JAYVRP010000778.1:0-4429 GCA_043776215.1 Rhodoferax sp.
CGCAGGCGCAAGCCAGCGCAGGATCGTGGCCGCCAGACCGGCGGCATGGACCGGTTTGGTCAGGAAGTCGTTCATGCCAGCCGCCAGGCACGCGTCGCGGTCTTCGGCAAAGGCATTGGCAGTGAGCGCGACGATGGGAACCACCCGCGCCGCTTCGCCCGCCTCTGCCGCGCGCATGCGCCGAGTGACTTCCAGGCCATCCATGTCCGGCATCTGCCAGTCCATCAACACCAGATCGTAGTGCTGGTCGCGCCAGGCTGCCAACGCAGACTGGCCGTCGGGCACGACACTCACCCGGTAACCCGCATGCTGCAACAGTCGGCTCACGATGGCCTGGTTCAGGGCATCGTCCTCCACCACCAGAATGTGGGCCGCCGAGGGGGCCCAGACGTCCAGCGACATCGGTGCGGAAGCCATCCACGCCCGGTCCTCGGCCGGCTCAAGCAGCCGGCTCGCCAATGCCGCACGAGAGACGGGCTTGACCACGGTGCGCGTCAGTGCGAAGCGCTGGTTGCCGGAGGCGGCCAGCGGCGACGACTCGCTCGACATGCCGATCACGCGGCCAGACACCAGCACGTCGCGTGTCTGTTCCAGCAAGCTCGCATGGGCTGGGGTGTCGGTACACACCAGTAGCCAGGCGTTGTCCATGCCACTGGCGGCCGCGTTGCACCAGCGTCGGATTTCCTTGGCATCGATGCAGCGCCGTGCCTCGTATCCCATGCGGGTGAGCAAGGCATGCAGCGCCTCGGCGCTGGCCGGGTGGGGCTCGACAAAGGCGACCCGCTGCCTGTTTTGCGCCGGAGCTTCGGGCACCGCGCCAGTCAGCGCCAAAGGAACAACGAGGCTGAAAACCGAACCAGCGCCTGGTTCGCTTTGCACGCTGATCGCGCCCCCCATCGCTGTGACCAGCTGGCGCACGATGGCCAGGCCCAGTCCACTTCCGCCAAAGCGGCGCCCGGAACGTTCGTCGCCCTGGCGAAACGGCTCGAACACATGGGGCAGCGCCGCGGCGCTGATGCCCACGCCGGTATCGCTGACCGTGATCCGCACATCCGCTCGCGAAGGTCCGCCTTGCACGCGCACCACGATGTCGCCCTTGTCGGTGAACTTGATGGCGTTGCCCAGCAGGTTGATCAGCACCTGACGCAGGCGCGCCGCGTCCGCGTGGCGCCAGGCGGACAGCGCGGGATCGGCAATACAGGCCAGGCGCAGGCCTTTGGCGCGGGCCGACAGCCCGGCCGTGGCAAGTGCCGCATCCAGACAATCGAACAGATGGAAATCCTGCGGCGACAAGGTCAGCTCGCCTGCCTCGATGCGCGACAGATCGAGTATGTCTTCGACCAGCCCCAGCAGGTTGGTTCCACTGCGCTGGATGGCATCCACCAGCTGCTGCTGTCGCTCCGGGTCGTTGTCTCCGGCCTTGATCAGCTGGGCCGCGCCGATCACGGCGTTCAGGGGGGTGCGCAATTCATGGCTCATATTGGCCAGGAAACGGGTCTTGGCGCGCGAAGCGGCCTCTGCCGTCTGGACCGACCTGACAAAATCGGAGATATCGACGTGAAAGACCAGCACGGTACCGTCCGCCAGGCGGTGTTCGATGATGCGCCACGAGCGCCCGTCGGCCAGTGTGGCCTGGATTTGTGACCGCGGCTGATGGTGGAGCACCATGCGCTCCTCCAACCATTCATCGATGCGCCCGATGGCCTTGGGGTAAAGGCCAGCTTCTGCGCCGGCCCGAAGGATCTGCCGGTAGGTGTGCCCGGGTACCATGAATGCGGCTCCCACCGGGTGGACTTCCTTGTAGCGCTGGTTGGACATCACCAGTCGGTCGTCCGGATCGAACCATGCGAACGCGTTTTCCATGGCGTCCATCGCGCCGAACAGCATGTGGTGCGCGCGCTGCATCCCTGCCTCGGCGCGTGTGCGCTCGGCGTCCATTCGCCGATAACTCTCCGACACGCGCTCCAGCAGGTCGTGCAACGCGGCAGAATGGAGGGCATGGGGGGTGGACAGGTCCAGCGTGGCCTGGTCCCCCAGACCAAGCTGCAGCTGGCGCAAGAGTTCCGGGTGCAGGGGTGGACTGTTTGACGGGGTGGCGGTCATGGTGTTTTCGGCGGCGTCGGGCCCGCTTTGGCCAGATGGCCCGAAGAAACACGATCCGTCCATCGTTCGATGGTAGCTGTCAGGCTCGCGGCCAGCACCGGTTTGGTCAGGAAATCGTTCATTCCGGCCGCCAGGCAGGCATCGCGGTCCTCGGCAAATGCATTGGCGGTCAAGGCCACTACCGGTACCGATTGCGCCGCTGCGCCGGCCTCGCCTGCACGCATGCGCCGTGTCACCTCCAGGCCGTCCATGTCGGGCATCTGCCAGTCCATCAGCACCAGGTCGAACTGCTGCTCGCGCAATGTGGCCAATGCGGAGTGGCCGTCCGACACCACGCTGACATGGTAACCCGCGTGGCGCAACATCCTGCTGACGATGGCCTGGTTCAAGGCGTCGTCTTCCACCACCAGTATGTGGGTGGCGGGTTGCCCGGGGTCGCCCGAAAGGGGCAGCAGCGCCATCGGTGCAGTGACCGGGGCCACGCCGCCAACCAGGGTGCGGACAAAGCGACTGGCCAGCGCGGAACGCGACACCGGTTTGACCACGTTGCGTGGCAGCTTGAAGCGTTCGCGCGCCATGTCGGCATTGAACGACTCGTCGGCCGACATACCGATCACGCGCTCGGGCTCCAGCACGTCCAGCGCCTGTTCCAGCAGGGCCTGGGTTTGCTCCGCTTCCGTGCACACCAGCAACCAGGCGCGCTCCATCGACTGTGCGTGCTCCGCGCACCACGCACGCAAGCCGGCCACGTCGGTGCAACGCTGCGCCAGGCAACCCATGCGTGTCAGCAGGGCCTGCAGGGCCTCGGCGCTGGCTTCGTGCGGCTCGAAGAATGCGACCTGCCGGTGTTCCATTTCCGGGCTGGACTGCGGATCCGGCGCCAGGGGCATCGGCAGCACCAGCTCGAAGGTCGATCCCTGGCCCAGCATGCTCTGCACGCTGATCTGCCCGCCCATCACCTGGACCAACTGGCGCACGATGGCCAAGCCCAGGCCGGTGCCGCCAAACCGGCGCCCGGCGCTGTCGTCGCCCTGGCGGAACGGCTCGAAGACGTGCGCCAGCGCGTCGGGCCGGATCCCCACACCCGTGTCGCTGATGGTGATGCGGACCTGGTCTGGTGTCGCGCCATTGCCGACCCGGACCACAATCTCCCCTTTGTCGGTGAACTTGACGGCATTGCCGAGCAGGTTGATCAACACTTGCCGCAGTCGCGCGGCGTCGGCGTGCCGCCACGCAGGCAGAGCCGGGTTCGCGATACAGGCCAGGCGCAGGTTCTTGGCGCGGGCCGCCAGGCCGGCCGTGGCCAAGGCCGCGTCGACGCAGTCGAACAAATGGAAGTCCTGGGCCGCGAGTTTGAGCTCGCCAGCCTCGATGCGCGACAGATCCAGAATGTTCTCGATCAGCCCCAGCAGGTTGGTTCCGCTGCGCTGGATCGCATTGACCAACTGCTCCTGCCGCTCCGGGTCGCGCTCGCCGGTCTTGAGCAGTTGCGCGGCGCCGATCACCGTGTTCAAGGGGGTGCGCAACTCATGGCTCATATTGGCCAGAAAGCGGGTTTTTGCGTGCGACGCGGCTTCGGCGCGTGCGCGCGCTGCGTCCGTCGCCCGGACCGCGCCGGACAGGCGCAACTCGGCTTCGATGAGGGAGCGGGTCGCGGCACTGGAAGCACGGCCCACGATCATCAGCGACAGCATGCCGGCGAACATCACGGCCGCTGCCATGCGTTCCACGGCGCCGCCGGTTGCCGCGAGTGCGAAGATGGTGGGCATGATGGCCGCGAACTGGAACCCTCGCATGGATGTCGGCAGGGCACCCAAAGCCGACATGGAAACTGCGCTGACTGCCAGCACGGCCAGCACCAGCAACATCGATTCGGTGTGACCGGAAGGGGGCATGAGCATCACCGGGCCATAACCCCAACTGGCGCCACCTGCCACTGCACCGGCAAAAAAGAGGCGCTTCCAGAACCGGATCCTGGGCGCAGGAGCGGTGCTGCGCGCGTGCGCCCGCCACAGACCAAGACGAAGCACTGACACAGCCAGCATGCTTGCGACCCAGACGACCTTCTGGGACGACGGAAAGAAAGACCAGAAAAGCGTGACAAACACCGCGCAGACGGCGATCGTCAACAGCACGCTCATGGGCAGTCGCTCGAACGCCATGCGCAGCAAGGCGGCTTCGACCGATTGCTGCAGTTCATCGGTGGCTGGGTTCGGTGGTGGGTGCTTCATGGCCTTGGGCCCTCACAGGTTGGTGGCGGATGGTCCAGCACCCGCCAGGCTGCCAGTAATCGGTCATGGGCATCGCGCAGGCGCGGCATCCAGTC
>JAYVRP010000779.1:0-4429 GCA_043776215.1 Rhodoferax sp.
CAGGGGTTCCGGCGCACTCTTGCGTATGCACGGTCGTTCGGCGTTTCAGTGCGGGCCTACCACTGCCTCGTGCTGCCCGATGCACTGCTGACGCGTGGCCGACCGGGGTGGGACATGCGATTTGACCCCGTCAGCATGGCCATGCTGTCATGCCTGGGCTGGCGCGAGGACGATTTCGCGCAGACGCGCGCCATGCTCGACCATGAGTCGGTGGCGTGCGGTGGCAAGGCCGGGAACTTCTGGTGGTCGTTCCCTTTCACCCGCTGAAGCCGCTGCTGGCGGCGCGCTCCGGAGCGCGCCGTACCGGGCGGCGGGTCGCGCTGCTCGCGCGTTATCCGGACCGCGACCGTGCCATGCCGCAGTTCATTTCCAACCATGGCATGCGCATGATCGAGGCGGCACTGCGATCATCCGCGCCCGATGGCCTGGAACTGGGCGTCTGGGACCTGCGCGGCGGCAGCGTCGAGGATGTGGCCCGTGAGCTCATCGCATTCGACCCCGATGTGGCCGGGTTCTCCACCTACCTTTGGTCGTTTCCGTTTTTCGTCGAGCTCGCCCGACTGCTCAAGGAAGAAGACCCGGCGCGGCTGGTGGTCTTCGGTGGCCCGTCGGCGCGGCCCAGCATGATGCACCAGGCCCCCTTTCGTCGGGCTGAGTCCTGGGTCGACGTGCTGGTCATCAACGACGGAGAACAGACCTTTCGCGACATCGTCAGTGCCACCGACCGCAGCGCGCAGGCACTGGCGAGCGTGCCCGGGATCGCAGTGCCGTCGCTTCAGGGGCTGTCGGGCGGCTGGTTCGAGACCGCTCCCAGGCCCCTCGCCGACCTGAACGAGTTGCCATCACCTTATGAAATGGACCTGGTGCAGGCCAATGGATTGGCCGTCTTGCAGACCTACCGCGGCTGCCCTTTCACTTGCTCGTTCTGCGAGTGGGGCACCCTGGAGTCGCCCAAGCGCGTGCGCGGAGTGGCGGAGCTGGAGCGCGAATTCGAGGGCATGGCACGCCAGCCGTTGCAGGGCGCGCTGCTCGTGGATGCCGGGCTCAACCTGAACGCGAACGGGTTTCGCAACCTGCGCGAGGCTGCCGATCAGCACGGTTTCTTCGAGCACCGCAGCCTCATCTGCGAGGTCTACCCGGCGAAGGTCCGACCCGAGCACCTTGCATTCCTGGGGTCCGTGGATCGGGCGCTGGTGGGCATCGGCTTGCAGTCATTCGACAACAAGGTGCTGGCCCATGTCGAACGCAACTACGACGAGGCCCGCTTCGAGCAAACGCTCTACGACCTCAAAGCGGTGGCCGGCGTCGCGATCGAGATCATCCTCGGGCTGCCGGGGGATACGCCGGAAAATTTTCGCAAAAGCTTCGAGCGTGCACGCGCGCTGCCGTGCGCGCTGCGGGTTTACCACTGCGTGGTGCTGCCCTCGGCATTGATGGTGCGCTCGCCTGCCGAGTACGTGCTGGACTACGACCCCGTCACCCTGAAGATGCGCTCCTGTCTGGGATGGAGCGAACACGCGCTGCGCGAGGAATGCGAGTTCGTGGCTCGTTGCGCGCAGGCAGACCGAGGCTGGATCGGGCAGTTTTTTTGGGTTTTTCCGCCGCCGCGAGGGCAACACTGATGCGTCTCGAACCGGCGAAGGTCATCGCAGTTTCGGGGCCGCCAGGCTCGGGCAAGACGACGCTGTCCGATGCCTTGGCACGCCGCCTCGGCGATGCGTCTGTGCTGACCATGGACCACTACCAGAGCATGACCCGCATGCCGATCGAGGAAGTCGAGCGCTGGAGAGCGCGCGGCGCCGATATCGACGAGCTGCCCGTGGGGCCGCTGGCGGAGCACCTCACGTCACTCAAACAAGGCCGGAACGTGGTGGACCCTGCGACGGGCGCGGCGATTGCTTCGAGCCCTTACATCGTTTTCGACACCCATTTCGGCCGCGCCCACCAGGCGACCGGGGCCCACATCGACCTGCTGGTGTGGCTCGACACGCCGGCTGATATTGCATTGGCACGCAACCTGCGCGGATTTCTGCGACCTCTGCTTCGGCCCTGTCCACCCGAGCAGGCGCGTGACAGGTTGCGCTGGATCGATGGCTACCTCGACAACTACCAGGCCGTCGTGAGTGGCCTCTTGCGCATGCAGGCGGCTCGCATACGCCCAGGCGCGGACCTGTTGATCCCTTGGAACAGTGCCACATGCGACGCGGTGGACCAGGTCTGCCACTTCCTGGCTGCGGCAGGGTGCTGAAACACGCGCCGCCTGGGCACACGCCACAGGATTGATGCGCCCGAGGCTCAAACTCGCGGACGCTCGAAACGCGCAAGGATGTAGCGCAGTCGCCCGGTGCGCTGCAGCACGGCCAGCGCGGCGGCCGCGCGCCCGATCGGGTCCCGCGGTGGCGCACCACCCGGGGCCGTGAAGACGTGGCTGGGCAGGGTCGCATCGGCAATATCACAGTAGTAGGTGCAAATCAGCCCTGCTGCGGAGGCGAGCGCGTTGAGGTCGGCATCGGCCCCCCAAAAATCCGGCCAGGGGCCAAATCCCTGCTGGACCGTACGCATCAGCGCCGCGTCTGAGCCTGCGATGCCGCCGGCCGCCAGGCGCAACTGGATGTCCGAGGCTGCCATGACACCTCCCGGCGCCAGCACACGGGCGGCCTCGACGAAAAACTGCCGCCGCGAGGCGAAGTGGAACATGGCTTCGAAACACAGCAGGCGGTCGACGCTCGCCTTCGCAAGCGGCAATGCGCCGGCATCGGCCTGCACCCAGAGCAAGGCGTTGCCCGCAGTGGGTCGCAGGCGCCCGCAAATGGAGAGCTGGCGAATGTCGATGTTCAGCCCCACCAGCTGCATGTGCCGGTGACGCAGGTCCACTGCCTCCAATGTGCCCCCGAAGCCGCAACCGATATCGAGCACGCGTTGACCATCCGCCAGGTCAGCCAGCTCGAGCAGGCGGTCGTTCAGCCGCGCCTGCGCTCGTTCAAATGCATCGGGCTCCGCCAGCATGACGGGCGTCGGGGCCTCGTCCCACAAGCCGAGATGCACGAACCGACCAACCTGACCCGCACCGAACGCCGCGATCAGACCGTCAAAATAAGGTGGCACACGCTCTGACAACGTCAGCCCCAGCAATATGTTGCGTCATGCGAGCGACTTCGCGCCATGAAGCTGCAAGCCGTCCAGCGCGTAAGCGCGCCACCAACGCGCGTGACGCGGTGCAGGTAGCGTCCCGAGTCGAGAACGATCAGACTTCCAGGCGGCAAGCGGAAACTCGCCGAGCGCAGAATGCTGGTGTCGGGCTTGACCGACACGCCATCGTCATTGAGCAGGCGCGCGTCGTCCGGGTCGCAACGCAGGTCAAAAACCTCGAGCGCGCCGCCGCTGTCGGACCTGCTGAAGGCAAGCACGAATGACAGGATGTGCGGTTCGACCGTGCCGGCCAGGTGCCGGTAGGACGGGCGCAGCCGCATTTCGTTGTCGAAGTGGGCCGGGATGTAGCCCAGCTCCAGATGCGCGCGCAGCGTGGTGAACATGTAGTGTTCGCCGCTGCGCGGGCCGGGTGCAGCGACGAACGGGCGGCTACCGTCCAGCGCCGCCAGCAATGCACCAACCCGCTGGGTCAAACCCAGCCCCAGCGGCATGAGCGTCTCAAGCTGGGCGTTGAACTGGGACGCCTCCGCGAAGTAGCCAGCCAGCGCCGGATCCGCCAGATTCACATTGCGGCCATAGAACCAGGCATGGAATGCGGGCGGAAACCAGGTCTTGAGAAATGGCGGATCGTGGCGTTCGAGGCGCTCCACACTGGCGCGCAGCACCTCCGGCGCATAGACCCCATGCACCACGATGGCCTGCAGGTCCCCACTGCGCAAGCGACCAAAGGCGTCAGCGTGCAGGTCCACATCCGCGGCGTCGAGTTCGAGCGTGCGCAGGAACCCGGCAATGCGGCGCTCGGTGCCCGAAGAGGCGCTCACCCAGGCTTCGCGCTCGACGCCTGGTTTCACTTCGTTTTCAGGGGACGCGGCTCGACGCCTTGGAGCATGGGAAATTCCACATGGCAGCGAACACCTGCAGGCACCGCCTTGTCCCGGTTCGGCAAATCCAGGCGCACGCCGAAGGTGCCACTGGCCGAGTCGAAAACGCTGTCCACCACCGTGATCGTGGCGGCATGGTTGCCGCCCAACCCTTCGGGCGTCACCTGCGCCGCCATGCCCACGCGCAACTTGCCAAAGGCCTCGAGCGGCAACGCGACCTCGACGCGCAACGGATCGACAAAGGCGAGTTTCAAGATGGGCTTGCGCCCGGTGCCGGCCTCGGCAAGGTCGCCCGGATTGAGCATGCGATCGACGACCACGCCATTGAACGGGCTCAGGATCGTGCGCCGGTTCAACAGGTCGCGGTTGTGCTGGTACTCCCGCTTGGCAAGCTCGCG
>JAYVRP010000780.1:0-4423 GCA_043776215.1 Rhodoferax sp.
CAATTCGCCGCCATGGTGATCACTGGCGGTCAACCTGGCCGTGGCGCCCTCGTCATCGGGAGTGATATCCAGGGCCACAACGAACGTGGCGCCGTCCACCGAGACCCGGATACTCTTGTGCAGCAGGGCATGGAGCTGCTGCTCATGGCGCCGGACCACTTCGGAGGCTGTCTTGACCCACGTATAGAACGATGGTGCATCGAGGGGCTTCGGGTTTTTCTTGTCGCGCCCCATGGTCCACGGTGCGACCAGCGCAGGCTCCGCATGCCCGTCCATGACCATTTCGACGGCCCAACCGTCGTCGCCTTCGTTTTTGACGACACGCGCCGTCCAGCCGTCACCTTGCCACAGCCGTGGCTCTTGAACCGGTTCGTCGACGTTGCCCGCCAGCGCATCTTTCATGACCTACTCCTATACAGCCTACCGCGTTCGACTTGAACCGGGTGCACGCGATTGTGGCGCAACCCATGGTCGATGCGGACGCGGCAACCTGCTAACCTGACGGTGTGGGATGTTCCACGGCGACTTGCTCCAACCACCACCATGCCCTTATCCGATATCGGTCTCATTGGCCTGGCCGTCATGGGCCAGAATCTCGCGCTCAATATCGCGGATCACGGATTTGCGATTTCCGTCTACAACCGGTCGCCCGCCAGGACGGTGGATTTCGTGGCTACCAACACGGCCACGCCAGGCCTGATCACCGCCTGCATGACGACGCAAGAGTTCGCCGCGTCGTTGCGACGCCCGCGCAAGGCCATTCTGTTGGTCAAGGCCGGGGCGGCGACCGACGCCGTGATCGACGAGCTGACCAAGGTGTTCGAGCCTGGAGACATCATCATCGATGGTGGCAACGCTTACTGGATCGACACCATCCGGCGCGAGCAAGCGCTCAAGGCCCGGGGCTTGCGTTTTATCGGCTCCGGCGTGTCGGGCGGGGAAGAAGGCGCCCGGTTTGGCCCGTCACTGATGCCGGGAGGCGAATTTTCCTCGTGGAAGGAGATCGAACCGATCTGGCGCGCGATCGCCGCCAAGGTGGATCCTGTCAGCGGCGCCGAACTCAAGGGCGCGTTGCCGGGAAAGCCGGTCACAGGAGGGGTCCCGTGCACAGCCTACATCGGGGAAAACGGGGCCGGCCATTACGTGAAGATGGTGCACAACGGCATCGAGTATGGCGACATGCAGATGATCTGCGAGGGTTATGACATTTTGCGCCATGTGCTGGGCCTGTCTGCCATGCAGATTGGCGCCATCTTCAAGGAGTGGAACGCCGGACTGCTGAATTCCTTCCTGATCGAGATCTCCGCCGAGGTGCTGCAGCAGACCGATCCGGTCACCGGTCGGGCGTTCGTGGACATCGTGCTCGACACCGCAGGCAGCAAGGGCACCGGGCTGTGGACGTCCGTGTCGGCGCTGGATTCCGGTGTGCCGGCGCCCACCATTGGCGAAGCCGTTTTTGCGCGCTACATGTCGGCCATGAAGGACGAGCGGGTGGCGGCATCCGCGCTGCTGCAAGGCCCTGCGGTGGGCCCGTACGCGGGCAACCGGCAGGAGTTGATCGACGCCGTGCGTGATGCCCTGTATTGCTCCAAGATCTGTTCCTATGCGCAGGGTTTCCAACTCATGGGCGCGGCACAGTCCAAATACGGCTGGACGCTGAACTTCGGGGAAATTGCGCAGATATTTCGCGGCGGGTGCATCATTCGCGCCGGGTTCCTGCAACGCATCACCGAGGCGTTTGCGACCAACCCGGCACTGTGCAACCTGCTGCTGGACCCCTACTTCAGCAACAGCGTTCAGGGTGCGCAGGCGAACTGGCGAACGGTTATCAGCGTGGCAGTGATGCACGGCGTTCCGGTGCCGACCCTGGGTTCCGCGTTGTCGTATTACGACTCTTACCGCAGCGCCGTGTTGCCGCAAAACCTGCTGCAGGGGCAGCGCGACTACTTCGGTGCCCATACCTACGAACGTGTCGACGCGCCGCGCGGCAAGTTTTTTCACATCGACTGGCCGGAACCCGGGCGCCCGCAGCGCGAGATCTAGCCAGCGCGCGGTGATCCCCGCGACCTACCTCAAATATGCCCCCACCAGACAACTCAGGCTGGCTACCAGCGTCAGGCGCAGGCGCAGTGGCAACCAACCCTGCATGTGGTAGTGCAGGTAGAGTTGCCGGTCCACCACATAACAAGCGGCCAGCAGCACACCGAGCACCACCAGGCCGGCCCAGGGCGGCATGATCACCGCAATCGAGGCCAGGGTGCTGGGGATGGCGCCCCAGACATAGGGAAACAGGCGGCGCTCGGTGGTGTCGCGCATGGCCAGCCCCCAATGAATGCCACCCAGAAAACTCGCGATGGTCGCCGCATATCCCGACAGCGCCAGCATCGTGAAGGGCACCAGGGCTGCGTCCACGAGGTGCACCAATGCTGCTCCGAAGACAAACGGAATCAGGCCGGCGTAGCCCAGACGAAGGGCCCAGGGTGGTGGCATGCCGGTAGGGTTGGGCGTGGTCAAGGCAAACTCTCCTTTCGATGGGCAGTGCGGCGAGCATATCCATAAACACAAGCAGTCGGCGGCCGTGGCAGGGCTGGCGTGGGGTATAACGGCCATCGTCATGGTCACTGTCTATCTGAATCCGCACCCACCGAGTTGTCCCTGGCATGCCGGCGCGGAGGTGCTGGGTGCTCCCAACATCAAGTGGTGCGAAACCACCTTGTGCGGATGGATCAGCGAGCCGGCCAATACCTGGTCCAACGCCCTGTATCTGCTGGTGGCTCTCGTCGTGCACCTGCAGTGCCGGCGCTCGCCGCATGCCGAATTGCGCTGGCTCGGTCCTGCAATGGGGGCCATGGGGCTGCTCTCGGGTGTCTACCACGCGAGCAACAACTACCTCACACAGGTGTTCGACTTCGTCGGCATGTACCTGTTGACGTTTTGGTTCCTGGTGATCAACCTGCGGCGCAATGGCTGGATCGGGACGGTGTGGCAGCAGCGGGTGTTCTGGCTGCTGATGCTTGCGGGTGTGGCCGCGGTGCACCTGATGTACCTGCGAGGCTGGCCCTACCAGCTGTTGATTGCTGCGGCCACCGTGGCCATCATCGTGACAGAGTTCACGGCCCGCCGGCGTGCCACCGAGCGTGTGCACCTGGGCTTTTTCCTGGGCGGCCTGGCGTGGATGGCCGTGGCCCAGGCAGCGTCGCTGGCCGATCTGACGCGGGCAGCGTGTGATCCCGACAACCATGTCCTGCAGGGCCATGCCTTGTGGCACCTGTTGTCCGCCGTCGCCTTGTATTGCACCTGCCAGCACTACCGGCGGCTGCGGTATCCCGTGTAGCAGGTCAGGCCGCGTGCGGCCGCATCGGCGCTTTTCGAGAACCGGGCCGGCGGCCGCAACGTCAAGCCTGGAGCAGGCTCGCAGCGATGTTGATGGTCAGCGCGAGCACGGTGGTGTTGAAGAAAAATGCCAGCACGCAATGGGCCAGCGCCGTGCGCCGCATGGTACGGTTGGTAAACGAGACATCGGCGGTCTGGCCCGAGGTTCCAATAACGCCTGCCAGGTACAGGAAATCGCCGTAGTCCGGGGCCTCTTCGCCCGGGAACACAATGCCGGTCGGCTGCCGGGCACCCACATTGCGGAAGTAATCGTGCGCGTAATGCAGCGCGAACATCAGGTGTGTGAAGAGCCAGGACGTCACCACTGTCACGGCGGTGAGCGCGATATGACCGCCACGTTCCGGGGGTGTCAGGCCGCGGACCAGGGACAATTCCACCACGATGGCAAGCAGGCTGGCCGCGACCGCGATTGCCACGAGCACCAGGACCGCCTTTGCGCCCTCGTCCTGCGCAATCGCGCGCCCCTGGATTTTTTCTGGCGTGGATGTCGCCATCATCACGCTGGCCAGCGCGAGGTAGAGGCACACCGTGACGTTCCAGCTGATCAGGAAGCGCGTGGCAATCAGGCTGGCGGATGGCCATGGCCAAGCGACGTACACCAGGATTCCGGCGAATGCCGATATTCCCAGGCGTGGGCGCACCAGCAGGTGTCTCAGGAAAGGGCTTTTTCGCCAATGCACAGGCAGGGCTCCTTGTTGCGTGCGACTGTAACGCCGCAGAGCCGATCATGCGCCACGGCGGGCGGTCTGGTTACCATGCGTGGCATGAAGAAGACCTTGATGCGACCGTACACTCCCTGCCCCTGTGAGAGTGGCGCGACCTATGTGGAGTGTTGCGCTCCCTGGCACCTGGGGCTGGCCGAGGGTGTGCACGCTCCCAGCGCCGAACTGCTGATGCGTTCACGCTACAGCGCCTACGTGCTGGGCCAGATTGCCTACCTGCTGGCAACCTGGCACCCCTCTACCGCCCCTGGCGACCTGGAGCTGTCACCCGTCAAGTGGCTGGGGCTGGAGGTGCGCCATGCGCAGGA
>JAYVRP010000781.1:0-4415 GCA_043776215.1 Rhodoferax sp.
CTGGACCTGCCGGCGGTCAACTTCGATGAGGCGGGATTCCGCTTTGCATTGAACGAGGACGCGATGGCGACCGACAAGCTTGCCGAAGGCATCCGGGCCTTTTGCGCCGATGCGATCAAGCTGGAACAACTGATGCTGTCGGTCTGACCCCGGGGAAACACACATGCACCGAATCCGTTGCGACCGGACGCAGGCCTGGAGTGCCCTGCGCACCCTCAAGGCTTCGGCCAACCCCGCCGTCGACCTGCGTGCGGAGTTCGCACGTGATGCCCGGCGTTTCCCGTCATTCAGCCAGGAGGCGCCCCACGTGTTCGCTGACCTGTCGAAAAACCTCGTCAACCCCGAGATCGAACGGCACCTGCTGGCGCTGGCCCGCGAGTGCGGAGTGGAGCGGCACCGCGATGCGATGTTTGCCGGCGAACCAATCAACCAGACCGAGCAACGTGCCGTCAAGCACTTCCTGCTGCGCTGTCCGCTTCCGCAGGGGGATGCGACGGTGACGGATCCCGATCTGCAGGCCGTGCACACCACACTCGACGCCATGCTGCGTTATGCCGACGCGGTACGGGCCGACGCCACCATCACCGACGTGGTGAACATCGGCATCGGTGGTTCGGACCTGGGCCCGCAGATGGCCGTACTGGCGCTCGATGCTTTTGCCCGCGGCGGCAAGCGCATGCATTTCGTGTCGAATGTGGATGGCCATGAGTTGGCCGCCACATTGCGCCAGTGTGATCCGCGCCACACGCTGTTTCTGATTGCGTCCAAGACCTTCACCACCACCGAGACGATGACCAATGCGCGGTCGGCCAAGCACTGGTTCGAGGCGGCCGGCGGGACCGACATCGCACGCCACTTCTGCGCGCTCACGACCAATGTGGCCGCGGCGCAGGCCTTTGGTGTGCGCACGACCTTCGGCTTCTGGGACTGGGTCGGCGGGCGCTATTCGCTCTGGTCAGCCATTGGCTTGCCGATCGCGATCGCCATTGGCGCGCCGGGTTTCCGCGAATTCCTGTCCGGTGCGCACGCCATGGACGAGCACTTTCGCCGTGCGCCGCTGGAGTCCAATCTGCCGGTGCGCCTGGCGCTGATCGATGTCTGGTACCGCAATTTCCTGGGTTTCACCAGCCGCAGCGTGGCGCCTTACCACAGCGCCATGCGCCGTTGGCCAGCGTACCTGCAGCAGCTCGAGATGGAGAGCAACGGCAAGCAGGTCGACATGCTCGGGCAGGCGGTGCCATTCGGCACGTCGCCCGTGGTGTGGGGCGAGCCCGGAACCAACGGCCAGCACGCGTATTTCCAGATGCTGCACCAGGGCAGCGACGTGGTGCCAGTCGAGTTCGTCGCGGTGCGGGCCCCTGAACATGACTTGCCCGGGCACCACACCAAGCTGCTGGCCAATGCACTGGCCCAGGCCCAAGCCTTGATGCTGGGGCAGGCCGATCCGGGGCGCCACCGCAATTTCGCCGGCAACCGGCCGAGCACTTTTCTCTTGCTGGACGTGCTGAGCCCGGCCAGCCTGGGGGCGCTGATCGCCTTGCAGGAGCACCGTGTTTTTGTCAGCGGGTCGATCTGGGGCATCAACAGCTTTGACCAGTGGGGGGTCGAGTTGGGCAAGGTGCTGGCGCGCGACATCGAGCCGCGGCTGGAAAGTGGTGATGCGGCAGGGCTGGACGCTTCGACGGCAGGTTTGCTGAAGCGCTTGCGGTCCGGCTGCTGACGCCTGCCCGTGGCTGTGCCTGCGCTGAGTGTCTCCCAGGCCCGCGCCATGCACCTGCTGGCCCAGGGCCTGCTGGCTGCGCCGGAGCGCGCGCCCACCCGGGCGGCGCTGCGGGCCTGCATTCAACGCATGCGCTTGCTGCAAATCGACACGATCCACGTGGTCGCCCGCAGCCCCTACCTGGTGCTTTTCTCCCGGCTCGGCGCTTACCCCGTGCAGTGGCTCGACGACGCACTGGCGCGTGGCCAGCTGATTGAAACCTGGGCCCACGAGGCCTGTTTTGCGCCCGCGTGCGAACTCGCCATGCACAGAAGTTACAACCGCGGGCAGCGGCAGCATTGGGGCATTGCCCGCGCCAGGAGGAGTGACCTGGAGCAGCGGGAGAAGATGGATCGCCTGCTCGCCCATATTCACGCGCAAGGTGCCGTGAAATCGTCCGACTTTGAGCGCACGGATGGCCGGGGCGGTGGCTGGTGGGGCTGGAAAGACGAAAAATTGTGGCTGGAGGCGTTGTTCGCCAACGGGGAGCTGATGGTGGCCCGGCGTGACAACTTCCAGCGCGTGTACGACCTCGCGCACCGGGTCGTGCCCGGCCTGGATGGTTTGCCACAGCCGGATTCTGCCGATGTGCATGTGGCCTTTGTGGAGCAGTCGATCGCCGCGCTGGGGGTGTCCAAGGCGCGCTGGCTACATGACTACTTTCGCATCAAGCCGCGCCTGAAGGATGCCGACCTCGACACGCTGGTGGACAGTGGCCGGGTGTTGCGGGTACAAGTGGAAGGCTGGACATCGCCGGGGTACGTGCACGCCAGCCATCGTCGCGCGCTGGCCCGGGCGCAGCGCGGTGAACTTCAAGCCACCCACATGACACTGCTGTCGCCCTTCGATCCGGTGGTGTGGGACCGCGAACGGGCCTCGGAGATGTTCGGCTTCGACTACCGCATCGAGTGTTACACGCCGCAGGCCCGGCGCGTGCACGGGTATTTTGTGTTGCCGGTCCTCTATCGGGGCCAACTGGCGGCGCGGCTGGACGCCAAAGCCCATCGCGCCGAGGGCGTGTTCGAGGTCAAGGCGCTGTATCTGGAGGCCGGCGTGCGCGCGGACGACGCATTGGTGGCGGCGCTGGCAAGTGCTCTGCAAAGTTGTGCCGAATGGCACGCGACGCCTGCAGTGCGTGTCACGGCTGCGGAGCGGCCACGCCTGCGGGCCGCGTTGCAGCAGGCCTTGCGTGGCGGGGGGGTGCGTTGACTTGCTTAAACCGGTACGTTTTGGAGAATATGCATGACGACCAATATTGTGTTTGATTTCGGTGCAGTGGTTTTTTCCTGGCGACCGGAGGAAATTGTGCGCACGCTGTTTCCGGTGCACGCGAATACACCTGCGGCCGCGCAACGATTGGCACGGGCCATCTTCCACCACGCGGACTGGCAGGAGTTCGACCGCGGCACGCTCGAACCAGCCGCCGTGATCGAACGCACGGCGCTGCGCCTGCAACTGCCGGAGGCGGCCGTGCACAACCTGGTGACCGGGATTCCAGAGCATCTGGCACCCTTGCCCGATACCGTCGATCTGCTGGCACGGCTGCGGCAACGGCGCGAGCAACGCGGCGACATCAAGCTCTACTACCTGTCCAACATGCCTGAACCCTATGCGCGGGTCCTGCAGCAACGCCATACGTTCCTGGGCTGGTTTGATGGGGGCCTTTTTTCGGGGGATGTGAAACTGGTCAAACCCCAGCCCGAGATCTTCCGGATGCTCGAATCACGCTACGCACTGGAACCCGCCAACACGGTGTTCATCGACGACCTGGTGGCCAACGTGGAGGCCGCGCGGGCCCACGGCTGGCGCGCGATCCATTTCGAATCTGCGCAGCAATTGGACCCCCAGATCTGTAGCTTCACGGCTTGACCCCAAACGACCGCCGCAAGGTCGCACGACGTGTTGTATCCAGCGGAATCTTTGCAATTGAAGACTTGCGTGGCGCTTGTTTGCTTGATGGGGGATTGCAATCGGTGCTAGTGTTAAGGCAACGGCGCCCGGTTCACGACCAGCGGGGTTGTGTGGCTGCGCTGGCTCTTGAAAGGCTGACCAATGGAAAACGGATCGTTCGGATTCTCGGTGCGTATGGCGACTTCCGAAGCTGACTTGCGCGAAGTATGTGCGGTGCGATCGGCCGCTTATGGTCACCATGATCCCGAGATGGGTCCCAAGTTTGGCGAGGCAGAACCACTGGACCGGGCCGATGGCACGGCAGTGCTGCTGTGCCGCGACAAAAAGACCGGCCAGGGCATCGGCACCGCGCGGATCCAGGTGAGTGGTTTTGGCCCGCTGGTGCTGGAGAACAGTGTGGTGCTCCCGTCGTGGCTGGTCAACAAGCCGCGTGCACAAATTTCCAGGCTGGCCGTACTCGCGGGCGCTGATTCCTTCGTCAAGCTGAGCCTGATGAAGGCCAGCTACCAGTATTGCCTTGCCACCCAGGTGCGCTGGATGGTGATAGGGGCGCGCAGCGCCGCACTGATCCGCAATTACCGCAGCCTCGGGTTCAAGGATGTGTTCGAGTCCGGTGCCTGGGTGCCATTGGCCAGCGGCGGCGGGTTGCCGCACCAGATCCTTGCCTTCGACGTGGTGGGTGCCAAGGACGCGTGGCAAGCCACCAAGAACCGCCTGTACGGGTTCATGACCGAGACCTACCATG
>JAYVRP010000782.1:0-15961 GCA_043776215.1 Rhodoferax sp.
TGCGAGGCGCTGGTGGCGGAGCAACGCACGCAGCTGGCAGACCCTGGCTTCTGCCAGCACTTCGAAGAGTTGTCGGCGTTGGCCCGCGAGGCCGGCGCGGCCGCCCGACATGTCGGTACGCCTTTGTAGTCAACCCCCATGTGAATCAGCCCGACTGGCCGCATGCACAAGGGCAGAGGCAACACCTTGTTCATGCCAACCATGTCCACCGTGGCCGGATGAAACGCCAGCATGGCTGCTGCGACGCGTGCCATCAAGGCAGGATGTATTTTGCTCAAAGGATAAGCTTGCCGCTCGGCTCCCGCCTGTCGCGCCGGTGCTGGTGGCCAATGCGGTGGTCAGGTCGTCGCCCGCCGCCAGAGACCGAGCCCTCACGCGTGTGTACCCGACCTGCACCTTCATCGCGGGGCAGCGCCACACCATCACGCTGCTGGGCATCACCAACAGCCGCCTGGAGGACTACTTCAACCTGTCAGTGCTGCCGGAGCGAGAAACCCTGTCCACCGTTCTCGTGGCCAATGCGATCAGGGCCACCTGCCAAACGTTGGCGCGCAGCGCCACCGACCTTGTTGCCCATTGCAAACCGCCCACCCGACATCACCGGCCTCCCGCCGGCACAGCCACCCCCGCAGCCGGGCCGGAAATGTAAGTAAGCCCCTTTTGATCCTGTTTTATGGTCCTTTGGGACCATTGCAAACTGACACACTTAAAGGGTAGGCTCGCAGCCGGGGCCGTTGTTGCACCGTGGCGCGCCGCCAAGGCGATTGCCAGGCCTTCTTCCAACCTGTTTTGTTGTGGTGACCATCTGATGAACCAACGCGCGCACTTTTTGCTGGCCATGATGCTGGCAGTTCTTTTTGGCAGCCCCGCATTTGGTGCCACCTACTTTGTGAACAACAATGGCGGCAGCGACAGTTATACCGGTCTGGCACCAGCAGCAACGGGCGGCACGACTGGCCCGTGGCAGACCATGGCGCGGCTTGCATCGGCCACGCTGGCACCGGGCGATACGGTGTATCTGGCCTGTGGCGGGGTATGGAACGAGACGCTTCGGGTGCCATCGTCTGGTGCTTTGAACGTGCCGATCACCATCGCTGCAGGGCCGGGCAATTGTGGCACGACGCCACCGTTGATTGATGGCGCAGTGACTATTCCTGCGCACCAGTGGGTGCAACATAGCGGGTCGATATACAAGGCTAGGTTGCCGATTGATTTGATCGCGAACCCTACGCCATCAACCAACCTTGCCCCGTGGACGCAATGGTCTGTCACTGGCGATGCTTCCATGTCGGTTGACAACGCCTGTCCGGGGCAACTCCGGCCCTGCCTCGCACTTACTTCAGGAGGTAGCAACAGCATCGCCAGCACAAACAACTTCGTCCTGACTGGCGGTGTCGATTACACAGCAGCGATCCAGCTTCGGGCGGCGCCGGGCGCGCGTGCCAAAGTGATCGTTCGTCGCGCCGGGCCAACCTATGAAAGATTGGCGCCAGAACAATGGATCACCGGCACTGGCGACTGGCAGAACGTTGCCATCGCTTTTCGGGCCGGCATATCGTTGAGCAATGCTCGCTTGGATATTGAGGTTCCTACTCTCCGTTCCCGAGTCAACATGCGTGAAGCCCACGTGTTGCGAGCGTTCTTTGCTGGTACCGATACCGTCGCAACTTTTGTTGATGGGATGCAGGTCCGCCGTGCGCATCACCCTAATTTTGGTCAAAGCGGCAATCCGGATTCACCCTATGCGACGATTGCGAATGCCGGTGGGAAGACAGTCTTGGACACGAGCGGAATCAATCTGCCAGTGGGAGCGTCACTTGGGGTCGGGCTGGGTGTTGCGATGCGAACTGTGGATTGGGCTATCGAGGAGCGCGCAGTCACAGCCGTCACCGGTTCCCGGTTGACGTTGTCTGCACCAACGGGTTATGACACTTTGCCAGGCTATGGTTACTACCTGACCGGGGCCCTCTGGATGCTTGATTCCCCCGGTGAATGGTTCTTTGATGCTCCCACCGGTACGCTTTACGTTTGGATGCCCGACGGCGCGGCGCCCGGCAATCGCGTGTCGACAAGTACTCTGCCAATCGGTGCAGACTTGGCAATGCGGTCCAACGTTGCGTTGGCTGGGCTTGCAGTTGCGCATTCTGGCACCGGCGTTGCTTTGCTTGGAGGCACCAACATCTCCTTGTCTGGCGTGGCTATCACAGACTCGGCCAACTACGGCATCGGCGCCGACAATTGCGCACATTGCCAGGTGGTCGCGAGTACGGTCGCAAGGTCAGGTGTGGATGCAGTGCTTGCACGCGGGCCTAACGTCAACGCGCTCACGGTGACCGACTCCACGATCATCGACGCAGGGGCGTCAACTCGCACCGATGGATGGCGGATGTTGCCAAGGTCGTCTGCCGGGGCGCTTTATTCCTACGGTCCGTCGAGCCTGTTTGCTCGGAACACGATCATTGGCGCAGCCAAGTTGGGCATGTACCTCGGGCCGTCTGCAACAGCGGCCGACAACTACGTGAGCCAGACCTGTCTGGTTCTGAATGACTGTGGGGCGATATATGCGGGGCAGGTTGGAAGCAATTCCACCATCAGCAGGAACATTGTGGAGAGCGTGCGCGGTAGTGTCGCAGGGGTACCTGCAACGATGCAGATACGGTCGGTCGGCATCTACCTTGACGACTTGAACGCTGGCAGCACGGTTTCTGGCAACACCGTGACTGGAGCGGAATACGGCCTGCAATTACATAACGCCCGTGGCGCTTCAGTGGCAGGCAACCTGCTGTTTGGGAACCGCCGGCACCAGGTCTGGGCGCACGAGAACACGCAGGCTACGCGACCCAACGGCGACGTATATGGAAACATCGTCACAGCCAACATGTTGATCCCGACCGCCAGCGGGCCAGCGGTCAACATGTTTTCTGAAATCGGCGATACAGCAGACTTCGCAACCTTCAGTGGCAACCACTACTCGGCATTGCTTTCCCAACGGGTGATTGGTGAGACATCGCCAACGACGGGTAGCAGCTACACAGTGGCTGAATGGCAGGCAACCGGGCGGGAAGCGAATTCCCGTGTCACGCAGCCTGTTGGTTACGCGTCGTTCCTTGCGGTGGGCGGGAATCTCATACCCAACAGCAATTTCGTCAATGGTTACTATGGTTGGACCTGGTGGAATCAGATTGCGCCTTTGGCAACTGTGGCCATCAAGACATGCAGTTTGGGGCCTTGCATGGAGTTACGTTCTGGCGCCAGTAGCAGCCTTGTTGGAAGTCCAAATTTTTCCGTTACGGCTGGGCAGTGGTATCGCGTGAGCTTCGACGCCATGACTGGACTGCCGAGTCAACCCATCAACGTTGTGGTGCGTCGCGGTGGGGGCGGCAGTGCTGGGTACGAGTACCTGATGCCAGCCGCCGAATCGTATTTGGGGTCCACGGCATGGAGGCGATACACCTTTACCTTTCAGGCCAATAAGACCGTAGTCACGGGCGACCCAGTGACGAACGAATTCGGGGCCCGCATCGACTTTGAACGAAATCAACCCTGGACTACGCTGAGCATCGCCCATTTGGAGATGGTCACGCTTGCGCCGGCACAGGCGGCCCTGCAAATCAAGATGTTGCTCAATTCCGGTCGAGCGGCGACCACCATGAACTGCGCAATACTCTCTGTGCCGAACGCCGCATGCAGCTCATTTGTCAATTTTGGTGACGGCAGCCCCGTCGTATGGCCGGTCACCATGGCCGGCTTTTCAGCCAGCCCTATCTACACACGTGACGTGACGTTGACTGACACCGATGGTGATGGCATCGCCGACCAGCAGGACTATTGCCCCAATACGCTGGCCGGTTCCGCAGTCAACGCCCTCGGCTGCGCGCTCGGCCAGTAGCGGTCCACTAGCTCCTTCGTGTTCCGGATGTTGCCTCTGCTAGAGGCCCCGAACACGATCGACTCAATATTGGGCTGCTGGCAGATCCATTCGATGGCTTCTTTCGGAGGGATTGCGCCAGACGCATACACCGACATCGCAATGGCCCTGAACTTCTTTCCCTTCAACGCTTTAGCATAGGCTTCGATCCCTCCGCACATCCGAAACCCGATCTTGTTGATGTTGCTGCAGACTATCGGGTTGTCGATCCCCAGGCCTTCCAATACGTCAAGCAGCATCGGCATGTTCATAGTGATGAATCCCGGCTCGGCGTTGTAGCGGGTTTTTACATGGTCGGCAAAGATTCGGAAGGCCTCGTTGAACCCCATGCCCAGCAGCAGGTCGACCACGACGTTCTGCAAAAAGATCACCGGCGTTTTCAGGCCTGCGAACATTTTCATCTCGGCGTCGATCAGCAGGGTGGTCACACCCTCGATGTCCTTCTTGGCCAGCGACATGCCCCCGCGCACCGCCGCATTCAAGAAGCCTTCGGCCGGCATGAAGCGCTTGAGCGTGCCCAGGATGCCGTCTTCCGTCACCGCGTTCGCGTACTTGTGCGCATAGGGCATGCAGGGCATGAACTCGAACTTTTCATACCGCTGTGGGTTGGCGCGCATGTGGTTGCATACCAGCGCAATGCGGTCGTGCGTGGTGCACATGAAGCTCGTCACGCCTTCGTCCATGGCGTTGTCGAGCACCTCAATCACAGCACTGATGTCCTGAAAGCGCATCGTCTGGGCGCGCGCCTTCTCCTCCGACATGTGGTTTACACCAAAAAACTGGTTGTCACCGAATAACAAACGATCCATCTTCCACTCCCGATTGGTTTTACGGCGCTGGGCCGGCGTGGCCGACTAGCGCAGGGCGGCGAACATGCCTTTCTTCTTCTTGGGCGCGTCGGGCAGGGCATCGCCGGCCAACACAGAGGCGCCCTTCTCGGCATCGGCAATCATCATCGAGATGACCTTGTCCGTTTCGAGCGCACTCTCGAACGAGTTGACGTTGTCATGGGTGCGTTTTTCTTCGATGCAGGTCACAAAATAGTCGAGCTGCGCCGAATACTCTTCGCCCCGCAGGTAGAACCATACCGGCGCCGTCAGGTCCGTCGTATAGCGGCTGTTCCAGCCCGCCTGGTAGCCAGCGGGCAGCACGGCCCCGGTGTCTCGCAGATAGACCTGGCATTCCTGCCGGTCGGCAGTGATGCGGCCCGCCGTGCCCCAGATGGAGATCTTGGTGCTCATCTTGCGGAAGGACTCATCGCTCCAGTTCACCGAGATCTGCGCACTCTTGCCGTCGGCGAAAAAGAGTGTGCCAAACACTTCGTCATCGATCTCCTTGCTGAAAATCTTGTTCAGCACCGTGCCTCCCACGCCTTTGGGCGCGCCGAAATACCAGTTGACCAAGTTCAGCGGGTGCGCCGCGTAGTCATACAGGCAGCCGCCGCCTTCGGCGCGCCGCGTCCGCCACGATGATCCCTTGGGCTTGAGCACCACCGGGCCATAGGCCTCGGCCAGCACGTGCGTGACTTCGCCAATCGCGTTGGCATCCAGCAGGCGCTTGATTTCCTGGAAGGCGCCGACGAAGCGGTAGTGGTAACCGACTTGATTCACCAAGCCCTTTTGATGGGCCGAATGCGTGGCGGCCTCACCGTCCTTCGTGTCCAAGCAGAACGGCTTTTCGCAGAACACATGCAGTCCTTTGGCCAGCGCCGCACTCACCATCTTGGCGTGCATGCTTGACGGGGTGGCGATGATTACCGCGTCGAGCGGCACCTCGGCCAGCATGGCCTCGAAATCGGTAAACGTGCGCACACCGGTGTACTTGTTGAGCACATCCAGCACATAGCCGGTGCCATCACACACCGCCTCCACCTTCACGCGCGGGTGCGCGTGGATCATCGCGTGGTGGGACAGGCCCATCTTCCCCAGGCCGACGACAGCCAATCGAATCATTGTTGTTTCCCCTGCATCTTGCTTACTTGAATATCTTCTTGAATGGGCGTAACAGCCCCGCCATAGCTGCTTCCAGCACGAAGACCAGTGACCACCAATAGCGCCTGGCGCGCAGCTTCGGCTGGATGATCAGGCGGAACACCCACTCCAGTCCCAGAACGCGAATCCACCTGGGCGCCCACGGCACGGCGCCGGAGTGGTAATCGAAAGCGGCGCCCACCGGAATGATCCATGGCGCGTCGATGCGGCCCAGGTGGCTGGCTGCCCAGGCCTCTTGTTTGAGCAGGCCAAGCCCAACCCACACGATGTCAGGCCTGGTGGCGTTTATCATCTCCACGACTGCCTCATCCTCAGTTGGCGTCAGTGCGCGAAATGGCGGGCAGTAGGTTCCAACTACCTCAAGCGCTGGAAACTGCTCCTTCAGCTTCGCAGCCATCAACTCTGCCACGCCTTCCTTGCCGCCGTAGTAGAAGTGTCGCCAACCTCGTTTCTGCCCAAAGCGACTGCAGTCCAGTTGCAGAATCGGCCCGTTGTAGCGGTTGATCCTGATGCCCCAAAAATAGCCGGCGGCGATTACACCCACACCGTCGCAAAGCGAAATCTCGGCGTTGCGGATGAAGGCCATGTGGTCAGGGCGGCGCAGGGCGTGGTACATCGACTCGGTGTTCGTGATCGAAACGGAGCCACCAACTTCCTTGGCGCCAATACGACGCTCGATCTGCGCCAATACATCGGATTGCGGCGCTGTGGAGACTGGCACCCCCAGTATCTGCTCCTGCCGTCCGTTTGTCATGGACAGTTGCCAGCTAAGGCCTGCGCAGCAATTACCGTCGCCACACGTTCAATGAATCGTTCAAACGACAAGTCACCCCGGATCATCTCTCGCCCATTGGCGCCCATCGCGGCAGCGGCGGTCGGGTCCGCCAAGACGTCTCGCAATCTGGCGGCGAGTTCTTGAGCGCTGTCGGTTCGCAGCCGGTAACCGTTTTGCCCATCGATCACCAGGTCATCCGCGCTCCCGTCTGCATAGCCGGAGACGACTGCCAGCCCATGTGCCATGGCCTCGTTGATTGCCAGCCCGCCAGTGCCCGGCAGAACAAACACGTCGGCAGCATCGAAGTAAGGGCCGACGCCTTCAATGATCTGACCAGTGGAGATAAAGTCTGACCTATGCCCGTACAGGTCATTGATCTTGGCCAGGTGGGGGCCGTCGCCCACCATGAGGAATATCACATCGGGTCGGGCAAGAATGTCCAATGCCTCGAACACGAGTTCGAGGCGCTTTTCTTCCAGGACCGCACCTACGTAGAGGACGATTCGTTTGCCTTTCATGTCACTTAATTTGTTAGCAACAAACTCACGTGCCGCTGTTTTTTCCATGCAATGGATACCCGCCTCGTTGATGGTGTTGTGCATTACGGTCACTTGATCGGGCCGTGCGCCGTGAGCGATGGCGTATTTCTTGGCGTTGGAGTGGTAGGCTAAGTGGTGATCGAAACGCGGAACAAACTTGGCAAGCGCATGTGCCTTGATGCGACCTGGGTTGAACTCGTAGCCGCATTGCCACGCTATCAACTTGAAGGGCATCGTCGATTTCATCCGTATGATCTGCCACTCAGACAGCGTTCCGGCGTGACACATCGTCACAACAACTGCGGGTTGCAACTCTTTGATCTTGGCGGCTACTTGGTGCTGGTATCTCACCTTGAAGTTTCCAATAGGCCACTCGCGCAGTTCGAAATCGGTTTGATGTCGCGCCACATGTGATGTCAACGCGACGCGACCAGTCGTGTGTGCTTTCTCCCGTCCTGCCAGCAGGTGGAGGGTGTAGCCAAGGGCTGCAAGCCTGACGTCAAGTTGTTCGAACAGCTGGCGGTGATAGTGCATCACGCGATCAAACACAAATACGATGATAGGGTGGACTTGAGTTTTCAAAGGGCGAAGGTAGCGTAACTGTTATCTAACGATTTCGAGTAGAACCGGACTTTGGGTCAGTCTGATTTTTTGTCCAGAAGTGACTGGCGCGGTGTCGCCCTGCATGGAGGTCAGGCGATTCGCGCGGACTGTCGTTGGCATTGCCCAGTCCTGTCCGTCCCCGACGTACCAAGCAATCCATCTTTGATCGCCACCGGGGCGATCAAGCTGGCAAACCCACCTACCATTAATTTCGGAGCAGGCGCCAACTTGCCAACCTGTCAGCCAATCGACCGCGATCCCGTAGGCCTTGGCCATGGGCTTGGGATTGCCAGATGTCGGGTCCCGCATGCCCAAGCCATATTGGTTGTCCCACGAATACCAGAAGAAGCGATCAATGCGTTCCGCGCGCGCCAGGACAAATGCCCTAAGCACATATGCGCCGGCCTCCTCGGTTGCGTCAACCTTGCGCCAACCTCCCTTGGCCACCATCGGATGATCTGGCGTGCCATCCAAGTTGCCGATCCACCACCCGGTCTCGGTGTTCCACAAGGGCTTGTTTGAAATGCCGTTCTTGCGCATGATCCGTTGGACCTCATGGATCAGCGGCAACATGGCCTCTGGTGATTCACGGGGTACGTAAAAGTGGTGCCCCAGAATGTCGATGAAATCTTTTCCTCCCATTGCCAGGAGTTTGTCCAGGTATTCCAAATGTCTGCCGGCACCCGTGACGCCGGGGCCAATCACTTGTATGGTGGGGTCCACTTTTTTCAGCGTCTCGTAGGCGATTCGCATCATTTGAACCATCGTCTCTGGCGGGCCGCTGAAATAGGTCTTGTCGCTTGGTTCGTTCCAGATCTCGTAGTAGTGGATCCTGCCTTTGTATTGTTCTGCAACGGTGCGAACATAGGTTCGCCAGGTTTCCAGATCCCGCGGCTCCGCAGCATAGCCAGGCTTATAGCCAGACGGCTCGGCTGGCCTGGCCGAAGCCCACGGGGCTGCCATGCCCAGCGGGTAGACGATTTCGACGCCTTTGGCTTGGGCGGCCGCCACGTAGAGGTTCAGGCGCTTGAAGTTCCACTCGCCCTGTTTAGGCTCGACATCCGGCCAGCCCACATAGGCGTCCCACATGCGCCAGCTTCCAAACTTGAAGGGTGGCCATGGCGTGCCGGAGTCCAGCCGATGCATGATCAGCCCAAAGTATTCGGGCGGCGTTGGCAACGCAGCGGGTTGGGCCCCATCTGCGGATGCGCCCATGAGGGTCAGCACCAAGAGTGCCGCGCGCACGCGCATGGCGAAGTGGCTTATCGTTCTTGCAAAGTCCATCGCAGGAATCCTTCCAATCGGCCAAGGCTGACAAATACACCGCGTACCAGCGCAGGCCATCGCAAGGTAATAAACGGTATGACGACGGGAGCGGCCAAACCGCGCAGTACGGTCCAGGGCTGCAATTCGTGCTTGGCGTATAGACCTCCGGTCCCGCGCGCACGGCGCCGCACCGCAGCGCATACACTTGCCGATGACCCTTGCGCGGTTGTCGAATAATGGTGATGAACACGCGCACTGGGGCAATGAATGAGCCGCGCGCCACGAGCCAACGCCCGGAGAATCAGATCTGTCTCCTCGGCTGCGCCATACCAGTGCCCAACGCCAAAACGCGGATCAAACCCGCCCAGCTGGTCAATCAACTCTTTGCGTAAAAACAAAGATATGGAACTGGCATCGCCACCACGAAAGTTGCGCCAATCCTTGTTCCTCAACGAGCCAGTCGGAGCTAACGGGCCTCGCGCATTGGATTGCTCAACCCAGCAGCCAACTGCCCCCTGCAAACCGTCTTCCGCTGCAAATGCCCTGCGGACTGCAGCAACCGCATCAGGTTCGTACCAACAATCATCGTCAGGGAATCCAATCACCTCGCCGATGGCATGTACCAATCCGAGATTGCGGGCTCGAGATAAACCAGGGTGATCGAGCCTTAAGTGGTTCACCGTTAGCCCACTTTCGCGAGCAGCCTCAACAACGGGCAGCAATCGATCGTCACAATTTTGATCAACAACCAGGACTTCGAATGCATGGTCCGTCTGGGCCGCCAACGATTTCAGACAAACTTCCAGTTCGGCGGTACGGCCTATGGTAGCCAAAACCAATGAAATTTTCATGTCGCCATCCCGTCGGCAATGGTGGCGCGCAATTGCGTGACGGCGCGGCGCCTGCGCACCCAATAGCGCAGATAGTGTTCCAGCCGGGCAATAGGTGCTGGTCCGGTATAGGTTAGTCGGATGCTGAAGTCCTCAGCCATTGCTGCCAATCGATTGCTCGAAGAAAGGCTCCCGGAATGAACGCGAAATGCGGCCAATGGTTGCCCCAATTCAAGCGGCTTGCCGACCTTGGCAAGGCGCAACCATAGGTCGTAGTCCATGGCGTACTTGAGGGTTTCGTCGAACCCACCCGCGGCCAAAAGCCAATCGCGACGCACAAATGTCGCTGGGTGCGGAATGAAATTGCCTTTCAGAAGTTGCACGGGCGAAAAGTGTGGTGCTACATAAGATTCGGATACCAACTGGCCATTGATGACCTTCTTGATTCGCCCGAAGCACCAGCCAGCATTGGATGCCGACATCGCACTATTCACAAGGCTCAGAACATCAGGCGCCAGGTAGAAGTCATCAGAGTGCAATTGGGCAACCAGATCACCACTGCTCGCTGCTATGCCAACATTCATCGCGCGCGAGATGCCACCTCGAACGCCACGTACTATTTTGATGTCGCCGGGGACAGCAGAAATCGTGGCCAATGTTCCGTCGGTTGAACCGCCATCGACAAAGATATGTTCGACGTCAGGGTGGGACTGTGCGTGTACTGATTCAATGCATTGACCAAGATAGGCCGCGCTGTTCCAAGTACAAGTGATGATCGATATTTTCACGACCCGCGCCCCATCACTCGCCCGACTCCAGAGAATTGATAGTCATGTGTGGTGCGCCGAACTGGGATGTCGGCCGCGTGTGCGCGTAAGGCAAGATGAAACAGTAGCAGATGGGTTAAAAAGTCACCGTTAAAGATCGTCGCAATGGTCAACGGTGTTTCAGTAAAGCATCGGGCAATGATCAGCGCGAACAGCGCGACCGATACCCCCTTTGTCTGCGTGTACATCATGAATGCCCCGCGACCGAGGTATGCGAGGTAGATGATTAGGCTTAATATTCCAAGGGTTCCTGCGCTGCTCAGCGATTGCATGAATTGGTTGTGTGCACTGAAGGCAAACTGCATGCCGATCCGTTGGCGGTATTCCGGCCCCCAAATCTCGGGGCCATAGCCAAATAGTGGATTCCGCAGCCACTCGTTGAGTGCCACCGACCAGATTTGCCAGCGACCAGTGAGTGTGGCGAGGTCATTGCCCGCTTGAGTGAGTAGCAGGCGGTCCCATAGGCGCCCAACGTCGAGCAGCAGCAGGGTCAATGTGGCGCCGCTGGCGAGCAAGATAAGCGCAATGGCAAATCGGATGTCAACGCCTTTGCCGACTTTGCCTCCCCTGTACCAAGCAAGGATGAAGACTAGGCCAGCCGCAGCGGCAAACACCGTCTTGGACTGGGCGTATACAAATACCACGAGCGCGAGGGCGACCACCGGCAAGCGGATCCACCAGTGCCGGTACGGTTGCATGTACTCGCAAAGCAAGAGCACGAGCGCCAGTGGGCCGATGCTATTGGCGTTGGACCCAACGCCCCACAGGCGCGTGGTCAATCCCGGGATCCATCCTTTGTAGTTCGGTTGGATCGCCATGTCAGGGTTGACCACCGCAAGTACGAGGCTCAGCACCATTAGCCCGATCAGCGCCAGCTTGGCAGCATTCATCACAGTGGGAAGTTGCGCCTTCGTACCGCTTGTCAGGTATGCCGCCGCAAAGATGAAGATCGGGTAGAACAGGTTGTGAACGAAGGCGGGTTCGGTGCCAAAGGCACTGTTCAACAGGCTGTTGCATACAAAAAATGCCGCGAATGCCGTGAAGAGTTGGGTTGCCCAGCGCCGACTGGGCTCCGCGCGCTTGGCCCAGTGCCCAAAGATGACGGTGGCGCTCAGCGCCAGCATTGTCACCGTCAAAAGTCGCAACAACCAGCCACCACCCGAACTAACGCCTCCAGACTGCAAATTGAGATCGAGCGATGCGTATTTGAGGCTTCGCCCCGAAAGCAGCGTGCTGACACAGATGCCCAAGGCCACGAGTGGAATGGCAAGGGGTGCCACCCAGGCGCCGAAACTGCGTTCGGCATGGAGCAATAGCCCAAAGCCGATCACCAGGCAGATTGCAAACAGCAAGGCAACTCCGCCATAAAGGCTGCCAAAAATCAACTCAGCGGTACTCATGGGTGATGCCTTAGCAAGAGGATTTGCAGGAGTTTCGCCACTGGCCGCGGTGCCCGGGCAATCATCTTGGCGATGATGTTGATTGCGTCGGCAGCGAGCAAGCCCGGGAACAGCAGCATGGCACTGACCATGGCGACACCGCCGGCCAGGACATCGACGGCGAGTCGTAGCATGGGGCCGCTACCTGACCATTCCATCATGGACCGGTCGACAGTGCCCATCAGCATTGCGCAAACTACAGACAACAACAGACCACCACGCACCGCTTCCCAAAGCTTGCGGACGCCCATTCTGAGCAGGCTCATTGCAGCCCATAGCATCGCCACGAAGCGCACGAAAGCCAGCCCGACCACAGTCCAGCCCACTGTAGCTGGTGAGACCTGCGAGGCCGACCACGTCGCAGCCACCCAGAGCAGGGCCAGCGGAAATTGAACTTTCCACTCACGGCCAGGTTGCCCGCCAGCCCATACAAGCGGAGTCGTAAGGCCCCATGCAAGAAACAATGGCATGACCAACGCGATCGGCGCCAGAAGCGGGCCGGCTTCGCGCCAAGCCTCGCCATACAAAGCAAGAATGAAAGTGGATGCCACAGCCGAAAGACCGGCAAAGGCGGGTACGACAAAGGCCGCGACGCAACCCATCAATGCCAGATAGGCGCTGGTGATACGTTTGTTGTCATCCGCAATCCGCGCGGTGGCAGAAAAGAAAACAGGCTGAATGACCCCGAGTAGGGAGGCAGTGGGGTTGTAGAGCATGTTGTAGGAACTGGAATACAAGCCGACATCTTTGCTCATAAACGCGCGCGCTACCACGACTCGGTCGATGTTGCCGATGATCCAGTTCACCAAGTTTGTCACCAGCACGGTGCCCCCAAACTGCAGAACACTTCCAGCGCCTTTGAACCAAATGAGTGGCTTGATTGGGTGCGGGGACCGGACGAAGAGAATCACCAAAGTGGTCAACGCCTGGACAAACCAGGCCGCTACCAATGCCCAGACCTTTGCGCCAGCAAGCGCCAGTGGAATGCCAACCAGCATAAACCCGGCAATATAAGCTGCGATTTGCGCAATCTGGATGGATTTGAAATCCATTGCTCTCTTCAACAAGTTCAAGGACGGTGCGGCCAGCGCATTGAGAAAACAAACGCATGCAAGTGCTGCTATGACCATTTGCGCGCGCGGATCGCCAAGCAGGGTCGCCAACAGGGAGCTTGACGATACTACGATGATCGTCACCAGGGTACCGGTCAACAGTTGCCAGGTCGTGACAAAGCGCAGGTCGTCACGCGTAATTTCTCGCTTTTGGATCAGCCCATAGGCGATCCCGAAGTCAGCGAAGAATCCACTGAAGCTCACAACAATCGCTCCGATTGCAAATAGACCGTACTGCTCAGGGCCAAGGATGCGCGCCAGCGACACCATTGCACCAAACTGCAGCGCGATCTTGAAAATCGCGCCACCACCGCCCCAGAAAACCGCCGTGAGGCTCCGCTCGCCAAGGCTCTTCATGAACTTTTACCATCATGGTCGCGTTCCCTAGACCGCATGCTGCCGGCCAAAGAATTCGTCGTACGCGACACCGAGCCCTGCCAGCAAACTCGTTGTTGCAACCCACCCATTGGTCCGCAGCCAACTGACGTCCATTAGCTTGCGGAGTGTCCCATCGGGTCTGCTGCCATCGACTACAAGCGCCCCCTGAAAACCCACAACTCTCTGAACTGTCTCAGCCAATTCACGGATCGTCACGTCCTCCCCTACACCGATGTTGATCAATGGCGGCTCGAACCGGCCTGCCTTCGATTCGTCGCTGCCCAGAAGGCCGAGGTACTTGTCCGCAGGCAGGTTCATCAGGTACACACACGCATCCGCCATGTCATCGCTATACAAAAACCCGCGCCGCGGCGTGCCCGTGCCCCACACCGTCACCGTCTTGTCGCCCCGCACCTTGGCTTCGTGAAACTTGCGAATCAGCGCCAGTATCACGCGGCTGTTTTCAGGGTGATAGTTGTCGCCTGGCCCATACAAGTTGGTGGGCATCGCGGCAAGGTATTTGGTGCCGTGCTGGCGGTTGTAGCACCAGGACATCGCGATGCCGGCGATCTTGGGCAGGGCATAGTGGCGGTTGGTCGGATCCAGCAGCCCTGTCAGTAGCTGCTTTTTGCGCAGCGGTTGCGGGGTCGGCTTGGGATAGCAGCAGGTGGTGCCCAAAAACCGCTGCCGCCGTACCTGGCGCAGCAGGGCCATCCCCGCACGTGTCCAAGGTAGCAGGTTCGTGTAGCCCTTGCGCAGCAGGTCGCGTGCAATGGCCGAAACCACCAGGCCCCGGTGGCCGGCGATGTAGATCTTGGCGTGTTTGTCCATGCCGGGCTTACTCGTGATGGTCAAACGTCTGAAACCCCGCCAGCTTCACCAAGGCATCGCGCTTGGCACTGGTGAAGTCGGCCTGCACCAACTCGGCTACCAATTCCTTGAGCGTGGTCTTGGGCACCCAGCCCAGCTTCTCGTTAGCCTTGGTCGGGTCGCCCAGCAGGGATTCCACCTCGGTGGGGCGAGAGTAGCGCGGGTCGCCCTTCACGATCACATCGCCCACCTGGCACTTGGCGTAATTGCCGGCCACGGCGGCCACCACGCCTTGCTCGTTCGCCCCCTCGCCGTGCCAGGTGAACTGCACGCCCAGCTCGCCAGCGGCAAACTCCACAAACTGGCGCACACTGTATTGCACGCTCGTGGCGATGACAAAGTCGTCAGCGTAGTCTTGCTGCAGCATCAGCCACGGCCTTTCCACGTAGTCGCGCGCGTGGCCCCAATCGCACAGGGCGCTGGTGCCATCCACGTTGGCGGTGTACTCGGTGCTTTCGAAGCTATCAGTCACATCGCGCATGGCGCACTGGTTGTAGAACTCATTCGGCTGCACCTGCTGCGCGATGCGCGTCAGGTAGGCGCCGTCCTGTCCGGTGATGAGGGCGGTATTCTTCATGTTCTTGGTGTGGCGAGGGTGGTGTGCTCAGTTGAGCAGTGGGTCGCCGGCAATCCTGTTGCGCATGTCTGGCGCAACGGCTTGAACCATCTGCGCGGCAAACTGGCTCTGCATGGCATACGCATTTTCTGTGCCGGTGTCGATGGACGATACGCGCACCAGCATGCCATCGGGGATGCGGCCGTGCAGCGCGTAGCGCATTTCGGTCAGCTTCTTGTCGATGCCGCTTTTGGTGATGTGGTCGCCCACCACCGTCCAGTAGGTGATGGGCTCGACGCGTTGGCCCAGGCTGGTTTGCAGGCGTATGGTGGCAATTGGTTTTCCAAGCAGGTCGAGCGTGGCGGCTTGTTTGTCCAACAGCATGAAGCCTTGCGCCGGGTAACAGATTTCGGGCTTGTGCAATTGCAGCGCGTCGCTCTGGTTTTTGCCGTAGGCAATCGACAACATGATGCGGTAGCCGGCCTTGTTGATATAGGTGCGGGTGAGCGTTTCGCTGTAGATCTTGTCCAGCAGTTGCTTCTGGCTGGGGTCCACAATCTGGGCCGACATGTTGAGCTGCTCGCGCCAGTCGCCAAACTGCCTGGGCACCAGGGTCTCCAGTTTCACAGGCGCTCGCTCGTCCGCCAGGCTGATGGTGGGGCGCAAGGCAGACGCCATGCCGGCCGAGAGCAGCATCAAGGCCAGCAGGATGAGGTTGGGCAGCGAGAACTTCATTGGTTAGGTTGCTCAGGCGGCTTGCACCGTGAATCGATGCACGTCCATCTCGCGTTTGCGAGCCTGCATTTGCCAAAGGTCGTAAGCCGCTTGGGCGGCCAACCAGCTTTCG
>JAYVRP010000783.1:0-4385 GCA_043776215.1 Rhodoferax sp.
GCTGGCCGAGGCTTTGCCCCGCCTGGCAGCCGATGTGTCGGTCCGGGTGGTGGTACTCACGGGAGCGGGCAAGGCCTTTTGCTCAGGCGGCGACGTCAAGGGGTTTGCCAATGCGGCCGCGGGTGGCGGCGCGGTGATGACCTTCGACCACCGTGTCAACGACCTGCGCTCGCGCATGGAGGTGTCACGGCTGCTGCACGAGATGCCCAAGCCCACCCTGGCGGTCATCCCTGGCGCGGCGGCCGGAGCAGGGCTGTCACTGGCCCTGGCCTGCGACCTGCGTATTGCTGCGGACGATGCCAAGATGACCACTGCGTTCTCCAAGGTGGGCTTGTCCGGTGATTTTGGCGGCAGCTATTTTCTGAACCATCTCGTGGGAGCTGCCCGGGCCCGGGAGCTGTACTTCACCGGGCGTGTGCTGACTGGCAGCGACGCGCTGCAGATCGGATTGGTCAACCGCGCGGTGCCGTCGGACCAGTTGGCCGCTGCGGCGCGGGCGCTTGCCCTTGAGCTGGCATGCTTGCCCACCATCGCTGTCGGATACATGAAAAAGAATCTCAATCTCGGGATGCGCGGCACCTTGTCCGACGTTCTGGATGCCGAAGCGATTCACATGATCCGTACCTTTGACACGGAAGACCACAAGGGCGCAGCGGCGGCTTTTGTCGAGAAGCGACAGCCGACTTTCAAGGGATGTTGAGCGCCATGTCCGAGCGATCCTGCCGGGCTCCTTGCACCGTGATGACTGAAGGACAAATCGCATGATGGAACACCACATCGACATCCCCACCGCCGATGGCGCCATGAACACTTTTGTGGTTCACCCGGAGGAGGGCGGGCCGCATCCGGTGGTGCTGTTCTACATGGACGCTCCCGGAAAACGAGAAGAGTTGCATGCCATGGCCCGACGTCTGGCGTCGGTGGGTTATTTCGTGGTGCTTCCCAATTTGTATTACCGCAGCAGCCGCGACTTCTGGCTCACTGAGCGGACCGAGGCGGCGATGGCGCACATGTTTGCATTGATGGCGACCCTGAATGCCAGCACCACGGCATGCGACACGCAGGCCATGTTGCGTTTCGTGGATGCGCAACCCGCAGCGGATGCCGGGCGTGTCGGCGCCGTGGGTTATTGCATGAGCGGGCCATTCGTCATGTGGGCTGCGGCTGCTTTTCCAGAGCGCATGCGCTGCATTGCATCGATCCATGGCGCCAACATGGCCACTGACCAGCCTGATTCCCCGCACCGCATGGCACCCAGGATCACCTGCGAGAGTTACTTTGCCTGTGCCGAGATCGACAAATGGGCGCCGCCGGCCGACATCCTGCGACTGCAACTCGCACTGGAGGCGGCGGGCACACCGCACCGCATCGAGTGGTATCCGGGCGTGGAGCATGGCTTCGTGTTTCCCTTGCGTGCGGGCATCTACAACCAGCCGGCGGCAGAGCGCCATTGGGAGCGCTTGTTCGCGCTGTTTGAGCGCAATCTGCGCCACAAGGGCTGAGCGCACACTGGCGCCGCGTTGCCAGGGTGCGGGTGGTTCAGCGGGTTTTATTCTTGGCGTCGTACATGGCTGCGTCGGCCCGGTGGGTCAGCGTTTCGACGGTGTCCCCGGGTAGGGCCGCTGCCACCCCCACGCTGATACCCGACTGAAGCCCCTGAGCGATGACTGACCAGTCAAAGGTCTGCACCGCCGAGCGGATACGCGCACACACCTGCTGCGCCACCCGCAACTCGGCATTCTTGAACACGATCACGAATTCGTCGCCTGCCAAACGGGCCGCCATGTCTTCCTCGCGCACGTGGGACTTGAGGATCTGGCCGATGCGCTTGAGCACCGCATCACCCACCTGGTGCGAGTACTTGTCGTTGATCTGTTTGAAGCGGTCGACATCGATCAGCGCCACGCAGGGCGGCAAGCCACGCTCCAGCCCGCTGCGCAACAATTCACTGGCATAGATCTCGAAATGCCGGCGGTTGGGGATGCTGGTCAGTGTGTCTTCCAGCGAAAGTTTTTCGAGTTGGCGCGAGGTCATCTCCAGCCGGTCCACGCTTTTCTGCCGTTGGCGCAAATCGACCTGCCACTCCACCACCTTTTCGCGCGTGTCGAGTCCGTCCGATCGGATCAGCTGCTCGCGCAGGCGCAGGCGGCGCAGTTCGTCGAGTGCCTCTCCATTGAGGCCCTGCGCCACGTACAGCTGTGACGAGAGCAGGTGGCCCAGACAGGCCAGTTGCTCGTGCTCCACGTCGGCCGCGATATCGATCATGCGACCAGCGTGTTGTTTGGCTGCGGGCCAGTCGTGCTGCGCCCAGGCAATCTCCGCCCGTACCCAGCTCTCCAATGCCGACAACCAGGTGACCGTGCCATACCTCTGTGCCCAATTCGCCAGCGCGTCGGCATCCAGCCGGGCCTGGCCGATGCGGCCGTGCCAGCACTGGTCCAGCGACAACCCGAACAGCAGCACGGCCTCGGTGGTGACATGCGTCCCCGGGCCGACACCTGGCGCATCGCCGGTGGCCATCAATGCAATGATGGATTCGCGCAGGGCGCGCAGCTTCTCCAGGGCTGGCAACTCGCCGACATAGTAGCGCTCGTAAAACACCCGGATGAGTTCGGTCCACCACTGGTTCACCCGCGGCTGGAAGGTGCTCAGCTGCGGCTGCGCGCGCTCGGCGATCTGGGTGGCGGTGCGCAACGCCTGCTCGGCTTTCTCGAAGCTGTGGCTCCAGAAATAGGCCACACCGAGCGCGTTGTACGAGAGCACACTGTGTTCGTCCTTCTCCAGAAACTGGCTCAGTCGAACACTCAGCAGGGCTGCCTCCACGGCCTCCTCGTTACGGCCCAGGTTGATGGACACGAAGGCGTGTGTGGTGAGCGCCATCACTTCGCCCGAGGTGTCGCCCAGCAGCTGAAAAAGCTGTGCCGCGCGCTGGCTGGCCCGGTGGGCGCGACGGTAACGCGAGAGCATGCGGTCGCAATGGGCCAGGCACAACAGCGCCCGGGCTTCGAAGTGGCGGTTGCTGGTGGCTTCAGCGGCCTTGAGGATGCGCTGTGAAAACTCCCGACCGGAGCGCACGTCGCCGCGGTCGAGTGCGGCATGTGCCGCCTTGAGCAGGGTATCGAGCCCGTCGTCGGTGCGTTCCTGAGCAACTGTGTCCATGACCCGATTTTGCTTGAGAAAGTGCAGCACCTGGCCGACGACGATAAACTGCAGCTCTTGTTTTTTCATTGCGCCGAATGTCCGCCGTCCGCAAGCCTCTGATGACCCTCCTGAATATCGCCATACTGGTCGCAGTGCTGGTCCTGGCGTTGTACGGCGGAGCGCTGGCGTGGTTGTGGCTGCGCCAGGAAAAATTGCTGTTCTCACCCACGGTGTTGCCACCTACCCATCGGCTCGCGCTGGCGCCGGATGTGCACGAGGTGGCGATCGACGTGCCCGGCGCGCGCCTGTCGGCCCTGCATCTGCGCCTGCCCGATCCCAAGGGGGTGGTTTTCTTCCTGCATGGCAATGCTGGCAGCCTGGCCACCTGGTTTGTCAACCCGGAGTATTACCGCCGTGTCAATTTTGATTTGTTCATGATCGACTACCGCGGTTATGGCAAAAGCAGTGGGCAAATCGAAAGTGAATCCCAGTTGCGCGCCGACGTTCGTGCTGCCTGGGCCACGGTGGCGACCCAATACGCCGGGCGCAAGGTGGTGATCTACGGGCGTTCGCTGGGTTCGGGGCTGGCGGCTGGCCTGGCGGCCGAGTTGTCCACGGGCCACACGCCGGACCTGACGGTTCTGGTCTCGCCGTACCGCAGTATGGCAGCGCTGGCCGCGGAGCATTACGCCTGGGTACCCCAGCTGGTGCTGCGTTATCCGATGCGCACGGATGTGTTGATCGGCAGCATCCGCAGCCCCCTGCTGCTGATCCACGGGGAACGCGACCCCTTGATTGCGCCCAGCCATAGCGAGGCTCTCAAGGCGCTGGCACCGCAGGCGACCGTGCTGCGTGTACCCGGGGCCGCGCACAACGACCTGCAGGACTACGACGTCTATCTGGGAGGCTTCGCACGCGCCCTGCTGGCGTTGTAGATGGCCCCGGTCACTGGCCCTTGATAACTGCGAAGGCGGCGCCAGTGGGGTCCAGCAGGACGGCGAAACGACCCACGTTGGGGATGTCTGTGGGTGGCATGACGACGTCTTTGGCACCCAGTGCGCCGGCTTTTTGTACCGCCGCATCGCAGTCGGCCACCTGAATGTAAGGCAGCCAGTGCGAGGGCACCGGCAGGTCGGGGGGCTGCTGCATCACGCCGCCGCGCATCCTGCCACCGGCATCCTTGAGCAGGTAGTAGGTGCCCTGGGCCCCCATCTCCATGGCATCGTGGGTGAAACCGAAGGTGT